>JAUYUA010000060.1 GCA_030694935.1 Lutibacter sp.
ATGTTTTTGGGTATGTTCGGACTAAAAGCCACGTTGATTTATGCCGGCTCGGGTATTTTATTGGGAACTATTGGCGGCTGGCTGTTGGGAAAATTCAAGTTAGAACCGCTGTTATCTGATTGGGTGAAGCAAATTATGGCCAAAGCGCAGGCTTCCTCTGATGAATATAAAGAAGAAAAAAGAACCTTCAAACAACGGCTTCCGGAAATCACCAGAAGCGCTTGGGATATTGTAAAAAGCGTGCTGATTTATGTGATTATCGGTATTGCCATTGGTGCGGCAATGCACGGCTATGTGCCCGAAAATTTCTTTGCCGAATACTTGGGCAGCAGCGCTTGGTGGACAGTTCCTGTAGCCGTTATTGTGGCAGTTCCTATGTACGCAAATGCCGCGGGAATTGTTCCGGTAATTCAGGTGTTTGTGGCAAAAGGTGTTCCAATAGGAACCGCAATTGCCTTTATGATGGCAACGGTGGGACTTTCTATACCTGAAGCGACACTGTTGAAAAAAGTGATGACATGGAAATTAATTGCCATTTTCTTTTCAGTAATAACAGTATTTATCATCATTTCGGGTTATATATTTAATATTTTATTATGACAAATTTTTGGAACGAACGCTACGGCAATCAGGAATATATTTACGGAAAAACACCCAACGTGTTTTTTGCCGAACAATTGCAAAAACTAAAACCCGGCACCATTCTTTTGCCTTGTGAAGGCGAAGGTCGAAATGCTGTTTTCGCAGCTTTAAAAGGTTGGCAGGCAAGGCCTTTTGACACTAGTGAGGCAGGAAAAATAAAGGCCGAAAAATTGACCGAAGAAAACAATGTTGACATCGATTATCTTATTGATGATGCCGAGATTGTACAATATCAACCAAACAGTTTTGATGCGGTTGCATTTATTTACGCACATTTTCCGCCATCCATCAGAAAAAAATTCATCAAAAAGCAATAACTTGGCTAATGCCCGGAGGTAAAATAATACTGGAAATATTAAATCCGAAGCAATTGAAAAACAATTCGGGCGACCCAAAAGATTTGTCGATGCTTTATACAATTGATGTTTTAGAAACCAAAACCATTGAATTAAATGAAGGAAAACACCATCAAGGAAAAGCCGATATCATTCAATTTGTGGCAACAAAATAATAAATTGATCACAAAAACATAAATATTTTAGTTGCCCATCATAAAGAACACTATAATTCTTCGGAATCAAAAGGAGAATCAAAAGGAATATCATCATCAGGATCGTGGGTGTCATAGTCAATGCCCGGCGGATTAAACAAGCCCCAACGGTCAATGATATAATTCCATTGGTCAAATGTTTTTACCCATTCAGCAAACAACACCCTGAATTCTTCCACTTCATCCCGCAACAATTGCAGATAATCGGTATTTTTATAACCGCACATTGCCAAACCCGAGCAATACGTTGAGAGTTCCCGCGCTGCTTTGCGGATAATTGCGGCGTTTTCCATTTTCAAATCATAAATTTCGACCGCTTCGGCACCCGAAATCTTTGCGGGAATTATGGTAGCGTTTTCTCTGATATATTGGGCATAACCTTCTAACATAGCACCTTCCGCTTCATCCAGATTTTCAATATCGTGCAAGGAAACACTTTCACTGATTTTAAGGCTAATTTCCATAATTTCGTGCGCCTTTTTAAAAAGTGGCATGTTCTTTAAACGATCGTAACTGCTTTCTTCAAACATAGTTTTAATTTTATCCGATAAATTTATAAATAATTGTCTGAATGCCATTCATAAAAATCATCCATGCGCCAAATTTTCAATCGTCTGGAATTAAACACCTTTTTAAATTTTTTTCAGAATTCAAATTTCAGTTTTTAGTGATATTTATTTAAAATTTCGACTTCCTTCACACCTACACTATCCCTTAAGTATCTCCCCAGTATCTCCCCTTTTGATACGTGTGCTTTTTGAATGAATAAGACTGAAAAGCTTTTGCGAATATTAACCAGACGGCATTATATCTATAATTATAAGTCTGCATATTGAATATCTTTATGGTTGAAGTATTTTTGAACTCTATCTGGGTTTTGCGCTAACATTTGCAAATGATTTTCTAAATTTTCTTTTAGTTTCTCTTGGTTTTTAGGTGCCCTTTTGTTGGACAAACCTTGCTTTAAATCACAATTCAAATATTCGTCAGGATTTTTCTATGGTGAATAAGCCGGTAAGAAAAATAGTTCTATTTTTTCTTGGTTTTCTTTAACCCAATCTTTCACTATATTACTGTGATGAACCCTTAAATTATCCCAAATAACTTTTTAAAAATATTTTTGTTGACCGATTTGTTGACCTATCAAATGATATTATATGATTTACTTTGATGGCCCAAAAAACACAAAACCTTGAAAATCAACGATTTTGCAAGGTTTTAATACTGTTTAAGTACTGTAAAAGTGATCGCAGAAGGATTAAATTTCCTGTAACGCTCCGCTTTGAAAATCAACAAAAGAAAACCTCGCCATCTAAAAAATAAAAGCAAGCTATTTTTTTTAGCCTGCTTTGTTTTCAATTTTTTGTTAATTTATTCGTGATCGCAGAAGGATTCGAACCTTCGACCGCCTGCTTAGAAGGCAGGTGCTCTATCCAGCTGAGCTATGCGACCATTAGGATTCATTTAATAATCCGGAAACTTTATGTTGTAAAAAGCACGCTTTCTACAAAAGCCTTAAATAATTTTTGAAAAATAAATTTTCTTCAAACTATTTGTCGGGGTGGCAGGATTCGAACCTGCGACCTCCTGCTCCCAAAGCAGGCGCGATAACCGGGCTACGCTACACCCCGAAGGTGTGGTTAACTTCTATTTATCTGAGCGTAGTTTATGCCGCACTTGATGCGGTGCTACACCCCGAAAAATAAAAAGCGGAGAGACAGGGACTCGAACCCTGGCGACAGTTACCCGTCGACAGATTAGCAATCTGCTCCGTTACCACTCCGGCACCTCTCCTAATATTTGCTTTATGAACTTATTTTTGCGAGTGCAAATGTAGCATTACAAATGCACTCTCACAACATTTATTCGACTTTTTTAATGAAAAGAACTACTTATTTATTCAGGATATTCAATTCTTAAATGATAAATATTCTTTAACTTCTTCTTTAACACCTTTTTAATGGTTTGCAGCTCTTTAAAAGTAATATCGGCATTCATAAATTGGCCATCGTCCATTTGTTTATTTACAATTTTTTCAACCAAATCATCAAATGCCTTGGCTGATGGTTCTTTTATGCTTTTAGATGCGGCTTCCACAGAGTCACACATCATTAATATGGCGGTTTCTTTTGAAAACGGAATTGGGCCTGGATAATGAAAATTACTCTCAGCAAAAACATTCCCGCTCAGTTCTTCTTTTTTGAAGAAATAATAAACCAACGTAGTCCCGTGATGCGTTCTTATAAAATCAATTATTCTGTCGGGAATATGGTTCTTTTTCGCAATTTCTACGCCATTAATGATATGGTCGATAATAATTTTGGCGCTGTCGGTTGGTTCAAGTTCATTGTGCGGATTCACGTTGGTCGCCTGATTTTCTGTGAAATACATCGGATTTTCAATTTTGCCGATATCGTGGTACAATGCCCCTGTTCGCACCAGCATGGAATTTGCGTTAATTTCTATGGCGCAAGCTTCGGCCAAATTGGCTACTTGCAAGGAGTGCTGAAATGTTCCAGGTGCTTTTTCAGCCAATTCACGCAATAATTTGGAATTTGAATTCGATAATTCTTTGAGCGATTCATCAGAAACCAGTCCAAAAAGTTTTTCGAAAATATAAATTAATGGTAAAACAAATAAAGTTGCCGCCCCGTTCATGGCAAAATAAGTCAATTTTTCATAATTTAAATTTTGGGCATTCCCTTCCTGAATCACAGAAAAAGCAAAATAGGCCACAAAATAAACAAAGGTAATCTGCAAAACAGAAAGAAATAAATTGGCTCTTTTATTCAACTCCGAAATTGTTAAAATGGTCACTATCCCGGCAATTATTTGCAGGAAAACAAATTCGAAACTGTTTGGCACAATAAAACCAAGCAACAAAACCGTTAATGTGTGTGCAAACAAACCCAATCTGGAATCGAAAAAGGCCTTTAAAACCAATGGCAATATCACTATTGGCGCCACATAAACAAACTTGGCGTCATATTTCACAATCAAAGTAATCAACAAAATAACCAATATCATATTAAAAAAAATGAAGGTCACTTTGTTGTTGTTTTCAAAAATATCAAGCCTGTATTTTCTTAAAAAAAGCATCAGCATTAAAAATGACAGCGCCACCAATAATGTATATCCTAGCACAATCCAATTGGAATTGGATTTGCTCCACACTTGCGAGTCAAACTCACTTTTAAGTGAATTTAGTTTCACTAACTTTTCTCCTTCTACAATATCGCCTTTAAATATAATCCGTTCTTTTTCGGCAACCAGCCCTTTTGTATAGGAAATATGGCTTAAATTTTCTTCATAAGCCTTTTGGGTAAAATTTTCATCAAAGGTTACATTCGGTTTTAATTCGTTCGAAATAATTGTTAAAACGCCTTTTTCCTCTTTTGAAAAAGGTTGCTTTCCAAATTTAGTGTTTAAAAACGCTGAAATTTGGGTCGCTTTTAAAAGCTTGTTGGGCTGGATATCCTGTATTGAATTTCCGCGTCTTAAGGTTATTTCAACATTTTCAATTTTTTGTTCACTTAGTGGATCTAAATAACCGTATTCGTAAATTTCATCTAAAATATCTTTGGCTTTTTGAAATAATCTGGTTTTATTTTGATTGGATAAATTGGTTGTAGAAAGATATTCTAAAATCTTTTCGGATGATTTTTTCTTAACATTTAAAACAACTTCTTCATTATATTCAAAAAATTGTTTTGAAGTTTCCTTTATTCTTAATTTTTCCGTAGCAATCTCTTCATTAGATTTTTTAATGGAGAAATCGAATGGCGAATAATAATTTTCATACTGCCAAGGTTTCCCTTTTTGAAATTCATACTTAAATTGCCCCCCTTTTGGGAATAAATAAACAACTAAAATTACCGTAATGATGTATAAAAATAGTTTATATATTAAGGAGTGATTTACAAGTAATTTGTTTATTATTTTCTTCACTAAATCTTTGTTTTCCCTCCAAAAATAACAATTATTATGTTACAAGCATTTATAGCCCGCAATATTTTTAAAATAATCCCCGATTTATAAAACAATTCCATTCAATTTATGATGTAAAAGAACATCATAAAATTATATGAAAAACAAAAATAAATGGAATAAACCCATCACTTAATCCTGAAAAATTGCATTAAATTGTTTAATTTCGCAATTGAATTTTTGTTTAAACACAAAATGAAATGAGCATAACAGAATCGCAGCACTTAAACTGTTGAAGCTATGCGAACACTTTTTGACCATTAATAATAAATAATATCTACAAATGAAAGAAGTTGTAATAGTATCTGTCGCCAGAACACCAATAGGAAGTTTATTAGGTAGTTTATCTGACATACCAGCCCCAAAATTAGGGGAATTCGCCATTAGAGGCGCTTTAAATAAAATAAAATTAGACCCAAAACTTGTTGATGAAGTTTTCATGGGTAATGTAGTTTCAGCCGGATTGGGACAAGCACCTGCCAGACAAGCAGCGCTTTTCGCCGGAATTCCGAATACCGTTCCCTGCACTACTGTAAATAAAGTTTGTGCATCTGGAATGAAGGCAATTATGCTTGCCGCTCAGGCTATTAAAACCGGCGATGCTGAAATTATCGTTGCCGGCGGAATGGAAAATATGAGTAAAATTCCACATTATCTTGAAGGAAGAAAATCGACCAAGCTTGGCAATATTACTGTTGCTGACGGATTATTGGTTGATGGTTTGATAAATGTGTACGATCAAAAACATATGGGAACTTGCGGTGATTTATGCGCTGATGAATATAAATTTACACGTGAAGACCAAGATAATTTTGCCATCGCATCCTATAAAAAATCGGCCGATGCTTGGGCAAAAGGTAAATTTTCCAATGAAATTGTTCCTGTTGAAATCCCTCAAAGAAAAGGCGATCCAATCATTTTTTCTGAAGATGAAGAATATAAAAATGTAGATTTGGCAAAAATCCCAACCTTACGCCCTGTGTTCAGTAAAGAAGGAACCGTAACTGCCGCAAATGCTTCAACCATTAACGATGGCGCAGCAGCTTTGGTGATTATGAGCGCCGACAAAGCCAAAGAACTAAATTTAAAACCAATAGCAAAAATAATTGGTTATGCTGATGCCGCCCATGAACCTGAATGGTTTACCACCGCGCCGGCAAAAGCAATTCCGAAAGCGTTGGCAAAAGCCGGATTAAAAATAGACGACATTGATTATTTTGAATTTAATGAAGCTTTTGCTGTAGTTGGATTGGCCAACATAAAATTGTTAGGAATAGATCCTTCAAAAGTGAATGTGAATGGCGGCGCGGTTTCTTTAGGACATCCATTAGGAATGTCTGGCGCCAGAATTGTAATTACATTGGCTTCAGTATTGGAACAAAACAAGGCTAAATATGGCGCAGCGGCAATATGTAATGGCGGCGGTGGCGCAAGTGCTATCATCATTGAACGCCTGTAAATTTATTTTATGCCTTACGGAATTTGTAATTTAAGTATTGTTCCTCTTCGAATTGAGCCCAACTACAGAAGCGAAATGGTTTCCCAAGTGTTGTTTGGCGAACATTTTATAATATTGGAAACGCTTCAAAAATGGAGCAAAATCAGACTTGCTTTTGACAATTATGAAGGTTGGATTGACTTTAACCAATACCTACCGCTTTCCGAAGAAAATTATTTCGAAATAGAAGAATCAAAAAATGCTTTGGCTGGGGAATTAATAGATTTTGTAACCGATGAAAATGACAATTTCTTAACCATTGCCATTGGTGCTACGCTGCCTTTTTATAATGATAAAAACTTTAAGTTAGGAAATATTAATTATCGTTACGAGGGTAAAGTTTTTAAGGAAAAACTGCCCAAAGAAACACTTATTGAAATGGCGGCCAGTTTTTTAAATGCGCCTTATTTATGGGGCGGAAAAACGCCTTTTGGAATAGATTGTTCCGGTTTTACACAAATGGTCTATAAACTTTGCGGTTATAAATTATTGCGTGATGCGGGCCAACAGGCAACTCAGGGCGAAGCGTTAAGTTTTATTGAAGAAAGTGAGCCGGGAGATTTGGCGTTTTTTGACAATGAAGAAGGGGTTATTGTTCACGTTGGCATCATTATGAACGACAATTATATTATTCACGCCCACGGCAAAATAAGAATTGACAGGATTGACCACAGCGGCATTTTTAATGTTGATACGCAAAGGCATACCCACAAATTAAGAGTCATTAAAAAGATCATATAAAAGAAAAAACCCACAAATAGTGGGTTTTTTCTTTTATATAATTTATGGTATTATTGTTTTAAACTTTCGTAAACAACTTTTATTTCTTTTAATTTAACTGGCATATCCAAATTTTCATACAATCCCATTAGTGTTTGAACGATGTTAATGCTTTTAGGATTTAAACCATACGCTTTCTCGTAATAAGGCAATGCTTTTCTATAAATATCAAATTGTTGTGCCTGTAATTTATCGTATTTTTTGAAATCGGCCAAACTCTTATTCATTTCATCAATAATAGGAGCCGCTTTTTCAATAATTGCAGCGCCAATATTATTGTAGGCATCAGCATAATCTGGTTTCAATTCAATGGCTTTTTCAAAGTTTTTGATGGCTTCATCAATATTTTTTTGATCCATATTCATAACCCCAACATTATAATACAAAGTTGGTTCAGTAGGATTTAATCGAATTGCTTCCTCTAAACGTTCTTTAAATTTTGCATTATCTCCTGCTTTATAGTAAATATTGGCTTCATCAATTAACAAAGAATAGCTTTTTGGAAATTCAGATCTTCCTTTGGCAATAATTTCCATAGCTTTTTCATTATTTCCTTTGTCAGAATAATTTTGGGCCAAATTTTTGAAAATCATTTCACGTCTTGATTCCTTTTTCTCTTCTCTTGGATTTTGAGCCAATCCCAATTTAACCTGTAAATCCATGCTTTTTTTATCACCATATACAACATCTTCTCCAGATGCTTTGTCTGTCGCAACAAAAACTGTAGTGATTCCTGTGTAGTTTAAAGACAATAATTCTTCATATAATTTAATAGAACTATCATAATCCTTACCAAAATAATAAACCAATGCAGCATTGTCTAAATAAGAAGTGTCTCTTGGACTTAAGGCATACACTTGTTGAAATTCTTTGGCGGCTTTAAGATAATCTGCATCTTCTTTTGTTTCAATCGCTTTGCTGTAATTGTTCGATGCATTTTCTGCAACGGCAACAATCATTTTATTAAGCAACACTCCAACTTCAGCAGTATACTTAGGCTTATTGGTTTGATTTTCATAATTAATCAATTCATTAAAAGCATCACCAACTTTTTGCATATCAGCATTAGGATTTCCATTTTGATACAATGCCAAACCTTTTAAATAATAAAACTTGGCTTTTGTTTTTTGATCTGCATTGGCAATTAAACCTTCTGCTTGGTTCACTGCAGACATAGCAGTTGCAAAATCATTTGCTTTAAGGGCTTTTTCCGCATTTTTTAACTCATCGTTTTGCGCGAACACTGTCATACTAATAAAAAAAGCTGACAGGATTATTAATTGTTTTTTCATTTTTTCTGATTTATTGTTACTGGTTTATTCTTGATTATTATTATCTTCATCGTTGTTTTCAATTTCCGTGCCATTGTCAATTTCTGTATCATTTTCAATGATATTCTCATCGATAAGATCAACAACATCTTCTTCATGCATCACCTTTGCAACCGCGGCAATGGAATCGTTATCTTTTATATTGATCAATTTAACGCCTTGGGTTGCTCTTCCCATGACTCTTAAATCACCTACGGCCAATCTGATCGCAATTCCGGATTTGTTGATAATCATTAAATCATCATCATCTTTCACGTCTTTTACAGCCACCAAATTACCTGTTTTTTCAGTGATGTTTATGGTTTTTACACCTTTACCGCCACGGTTGGTGATTCTGTAATCCTCTAATTTAGAGCGTTTCCCGTATCCGTTTTCAGAAACCACTAAAATATCACTGTTGATATCATCAACGGCAATCATTCCAATAACTTCATCATGTTTATTGGCTAAGGTAATTCCCCTTACACCGGAAGCATTTCTTCCCATCGGACGTGTTTTGCTTTCCTCAAATCGGATGGCTTTACCCGATTTTAAGCCCAGCATCACCTGACTTTCGCCGGTGGTTAATTTGGCTTCTATAAGCTCATCGCCGTCTTTGATAGTTATTGCGTTAATTCCGTTTGCTCTAGGTCGGGAATATTGTTCTAAAGAAGTCTTTTTAACCTGACCTTTTTTAGTCGCCATAATTACATAATGGCTATTTACATAAGATTCAATTTTTAAATCTTCCGTAACCAAAAATGCTTTAACCGTATCGTCCTGTTCGATATTTATCAAATTCTGAATTGCCCTTCCTTTTGAAGTTTTTCCGCCTTCAGGTATTTCATAAACACGCATCCAAAATACTTTTCCTTTTTGGGTAAAGAATAACATATATTGATGGTTTGTGCCCATAAATAAATGTTCTAAGAAATCTTCAGTTCTTGTTGCAACGCCTTTTTGTCCTCGTCCGCCCCTGTTTTGAACTTTATATTCATCCAAGTTTGTTCGTTTAACATAACCTGCATGCGAAATTGTTACAACTACATTTGAATTTGGGATCATATCTTCAATAGACAAATCTCCACCGGCATATTCAATAACAGATCTTCTGGCATCACCATATTTATCTCTTATGGCAGTAAGCTCATTTTTTATAATTTCAAAACGTCTTTCTTCGTTTGCCAAAATATCTTTTAAATCGATAATTAATTTAATAATTTCATCATACTCCGTTCTCAATTTATCTTGCTCAAGACCCGTTAATTGACGCAAACGCATTTCAACAATGGCTCTTGCCTGTATTTCAGACAGCTCAAAACGCGTCATTAAACTTTCTCTTGCAATGTCGGCATTTGAGGAAGCCCTGATTATTTTGATCACTTCATCAATATTGTCGCTCGCAATAATTAAACCTTCTAAAATATGTGCTCTCGCTTCGGCTTTTTTAAGTTCAAATTCTGTTCTTCGCACCACAACTACGTGTCTGTGTTCAACAAAATAATGAATTAATTGTTTTAAGTTTAATTGTTCCGGACGCCCTTTTACCAAAGCGATATTATTGACGCTGAATGATGTTTGAAGCGCGGTATATTTGAATAAATTGTTTAAAACAATGTTTGGTATGGCGTCACGTTTTAAAATATAAACGATGCGCATTCCATTTCTGTCAGATTCATCACGAATATTTGCAATGCCTTCCAGTTTTTTATCGTTGACCAACTCAGCAGTTTTTTTGATCATTTCTGCCTTATTCACCTGATAAGGAATTTCAGTGACAATAATGCTTTCCTTGCCATTAACTTCTTCAATAATGGCTTTTGCACGCATCACTATTCTTCCTCTTCCCGTTTCAAAAGCTTCTTTTACGCCTTCATAACCGTAAATAATACCTCCAGTTGGGAAATCGGGTGCTTTAATATGCTGCATCAATTCAGAAATTTCAATATCTCTGTTTTCGATGTAAGCCAAAGTACCATTAATAACTTCCGTTAAATTGTGGGGAGCCATATTGGTGGCCATCCCAACGGCAATACCTGAAGCACCGTTCACCAACAACGTTGGAATTCTTGTTGGTAATACGGTTGGTTCTTCTAAAGTGTCATCAAAGTTTAGTTGATGATCTACAGTGTCTTTTTCAATATCCGCAAGCATTTCTTCCGAAATTTTTTGCATACGAACCTCTGTATATCGCATTGCTGCCGGACTGTCGCCATCTACAGAACCGAAGTTCCCTTGTCCGTCCACCATCATATATCGCATGCTCCATTCTTGGGCCATACGCACCATTGCGTCGTAAACTGAAGTGTCACCATGCGGGTGATACTTACCTAATACTTCCCCAACTATTCTTGCTGATTTTTTATAAGATCCTGTTGCTTTAATTCCTAATTCATGCATACCAAAAAGCACCCTTCTGTGTACGGGTTTTAACCCATCTCGCACATCAGGCAATGCCCTTGAAACTATTACTGACATTGAGTAATCAATGTAAGCAGATTTCATTTCATCTTCAATATTAATTGGTATAATTTTTTCTCCGTCTGCCATAAATTTTTATTTAATTTTGTGTCAATTTTTAACAAAGCAATATACGACTTTTCACTTTTTTATGGCCTTTTTGTCACGTTGTTTTTATAGTTTTTATCAACAATGAAAAGCTCACTCAAACCTGCATTAACACACTGATTTTCAGTATTTTTTAGGTATAAATCATTGGTGAAAAAAAAATATGTAAAAAAGTGGTTCACTTTTTGTGTTTAAAAAAGAAAAAAATCAGTTAAATTTACAATATAAACATACGATAATGGACGATAATTTTTCACCAAAAGTTAAAGATGTAATTGCCTACAGTAAAGAAGAAGCTTTACGTTTAGGACATGATTTTATTGGTACGGAACACCTTATTTTGGGAATCTTGCGAAAAGGAGAAGGAAAAGCTATAGAAATTTTAAATTCTTTAGAAATAAATCTAGATCATTTGCGCAAAAAAATTGAAGGGTTAAATCCAATCAATTTCCAAAAGGAAATCGACGAAAAGAAAAGTCTGCATCTAACAAAGCAAGCTGAAAAAGCATTAAAAACAACTTTTTTGGAAGCTAAATTATATCAAAGCGAAGCCGTGAACACTGCACATTTGCTGTTATGCATTTTACGCAATGAAAATGACCCAACAACAAAATTATTGCAACATTTTGACGTGAGTTATGATGATGTGAAAACTGTTTTCAAGCAATTATTCTTTGATGAAGAAATAGATTTGCCAAAAGCGCAAGATTCTAATGATGACGATTTTGATACCTCTAAATCAAATCCTTTTGAACAGGCACGAGGCGAAAAAACACCGCTTAAGAAAACAAAAACACCTGTATTGGATAATTTCGGACGTGATTTAACGCGTTTGGCCGAAGAAGGAAATTTAGATCCTGTAGTTGGCCGCCAAAAAGAAATTGAACGGGTTTCTCAAATTTTAAGCCGAAGAAAAAAGAACAACCCAATCTTGATTGGTGAACCTGGCGTAGGTAAATCGGCCATTGCTGAAGGTTTGGCCTTGCGCATTATTCAGCGTAAAGTTTCTCGAATTTTATTTAACAAACGTGTTGTTTCATTAGACTTGGCAAGTTTGGTTGCGGGCACAAAATACCGCGGCCAGTTTGAAGAGCGCATGAAAGCCTTGGTGAACGAATTGGAAAAAAATGATGACATCATTTTATTTATCGATGAAATTCACACCATTGTTGGCGCCGGTGGCGCAACGGGTTCTTTAGATGCTTCCAATATGTTAAAACCCGCGTTGGCTCGTGGTGAAATTCAATGTATTGGCGCTACAACTTTGGATGAATTCAGAACCAATATTGAGAAAGACGGTGCCTTGGAACGCAGATTTCAAAAAGTGATGGTTGAGCCAACATCCGTAGAAGAAACGATTCAGATTTTACAGAATATAAAAGACAAATATGAAGATCATCACAATGTTGTTTACACTGATGATGCCATTAAAGCTTGCGTTACGCTGACAAACAGGTATATGACCGATCGGTTTTTGCCAGACAAAGCTATTGATGCTTTGGATGAGTCAGGTTCCAGAATTCATATCACAAATATTGTGGTTCCTAAAGAAATTTTACAATTGGAAGAGCAGTTGGAAAAAATTAGGGAAGACAAAACCGCTGCCGTAAACGGACAAAAATATGAAGAGGCAGCTCGCTTGCGCGATGACGAAAAACGTGTTGAAAGCTTTTTGCAGGCTGAACAAAAAAAATGGGATGAAACTTCGAAATTAAATCGCGAAATTGTTACTGAAGACAATGTGGCCGAAGTGGTTTCTATGATGACAGGCATTCCGGTAAACAGGGTTGCCGAAGCTGAAAGCAAACGTTTAAATGATTTGCCAATCCTCATCAAAGGGAAAGTTATAGGTCAAGACGAGGCTGTCAGCAAGGTGGTTAAGGCTATTCAACGTAACCGTGTTGGACTTAAAGACCCAAACAAACCGATTGGTTCATTCATATTTTTAGGACAAACCGGAGTGGGTAAAACGCAACTTGCAAAAGTTTTGGCGATGGAATTATTTGACAGCGAAGATGCATTGGTTAGAATTGATATGAGCGAATATATGGAGAAATTTGCCGTATCTCGATTAATTGGTGCACCTCCAGGTTATGTGGGTTATGAAGAAGGCGGACAATTGACCGAAAAAATAAGACGCAAACCTTATGCAGTGGTGCTTTTTGATGAAATTGAAAAAGCGCATCCCGATGTTTTCAATATGTTATTGCAAATATTGGATGAAGGCCATATTACGGATAGTTTAGGAAGAAGAATCGATTTTAGAAACACCATTCTTATTATGACTTCCAATATTGGTTCACGCCAATTGAAAGATTTTGGTGCCGGTGTAGGATTTGGAACAGCTTCTAAAACTTCACAGGCTGATGCAAATGCTAAAGGTGTGATAGAAAACGCCTTGAAAAAATCATTTGCTCCTGAATTTTTAAACAGAATTGATGATGTGGTGATATTCAATCCTTTAGAAATAGAAGATATTCACTTAATTATTGATATTGAATTAAGCAAATTATCGAAACGTATTGACGATTTAGGCTATAAATTGGTACTAACTAAGGAAGCGAAAGATTATATCGCCGATAAAGGATTTGACAAACAATATGGCGCCAGACCATTAAAACGTGCCATTCAAAAATATGTTGAAGATGCTTTGGCTGAAGAAATTGTAACTTCAAAACTAAAAGAAGGCGATTCAATTTTTATGGATTTGGATAAAGACAAAAACGAACTTACCATAAAAATAACCAAAGGCAAAAACAAGGTAGAATAAGACTTAAACGTCTGTTTATTAAATTTTAAACCAAAAAATAGCCGCAATTGCGGCTATTTTTTATTATTTTTTCTGAATTATTTCCCTTTAGTCAGCGCTAAATACTCCTTTTATAAAACCCAATCCGTAGCCTGTGAATTGTATCAATGTTGTTACAAGACTTAAAGCGGCAACGGATATATTTTTGTTTTTAAATAATGAATCTAAAATTAACGCCACAAAATAAATTAAAAATAACGCTGCAAGTAACTTAAACCCTATAAACAGCAATACAATTGATGCCATAAAAAACAGTATGAAAAGTATTGGAAACCAATAGGTAATTTTAGCTGAATCTGGATATTTACGGTTTAAAAATGGCCGCGCATTTCCGAAACGGTAAGTTTGTCTAAAAAACTGCTTCAATGAAGTTCTTCTTTTATGGTACACAAAAGCTTTTTCAATAAATTGCGTATGAAAATTTTTCTCCCACAACCTGAAGGTTAAATCGATATCTTCACCCGTTTTCATAGTGCTAAAACCACCAATGATCCTGAATGCCAATCGGGATAACCCAAAATTAAAACTGCGGGGTTGAAATCTATCGACTGAATTTTTACTCCCCCTAATTCCACCAGTTGTCAAAAAGGAAGTCATACTGTAATTTATTGCTTTTTGTACGGTTGTAAAAGAGTCGTGGGCCGCATCGGCGCCGCCAAATGCATCCGTATAATTTTGATCTAAGGCATCATCAACTTCAGCTAAATAATGAGGAGGAATGATACAATCTGAATCTAAAATGATAAAATAGTTACCCGTAGCCAATTCCATGCCCAAATTTCTGCTGGCTCCCGCTCCGCTATTTTCTTTATAATGATATTTTATGTTTAAACGATCTGTATATTTTGAAACAATTTCATCCGATTTTAAGGTTGAGCCATCTTCAATAACAAGCACTTCAAAATCCTCGGTAAAAGTTTGCTTGGTTAAACTTTCCAGCAACTCATCAATTTCTTGAGACCGATTAAAAACAGGAATGATAATAGAATAAGTAAGTTTCAAATGTGAAAATTTATAGCTAATGTATCTATTTTAAAACAAAAAAAGCACAAATTCAAAAATTTGTGCTTTTTAATTATTTAGAACCTTATTCCTATTCAAGTTTTAGTTCTAACTCTTGTAAAATTTTTTCACCTGTTGACTTATATAATTCAAGGTTATCAATATCAAAATTATCGATATAATCGAACTTCTCATTATTTTCAGAACTCGCCAAATTTACAAATAACTTGGCCGATTTGCTAAACTTCTCATCATATTGGCTATTTACAACCAATAAATATCCCATAATTATATTTCCTGCCATTTCAACCAATCGTCTTGCATGGAAATCCAAATATTCGGTATTGTTAAATTCCATCACTTTTTTGCTGGCCAATTCATATTTAGCAGTCATTTTTTGAAGTTTTTCTTTTATTGCATTGTCTCCTTCAATAATTTCACTATCATACTGTTTAATTTGCTCCAGGAAAACGCCTGTAGTCACACCTTTTATAGCTGCAACAGCCTGTAATTGGGTGGTTCCTTCATAAATTGAAGTAATTCGGGCATCTCTGTAAATCCGTTCAATTGGGAAATCTTGCATAAAACCGGTTCCGCCATGAATTTGTAAAGAATCGTAAGCCATGCTGTTACAAGCCTCACTCGCAATTAATTTGATAAGCGGCGTAAAAACATTTGCCAGTTTTGAATAGTTTTTCATCTCATTTCTTTCCTCTGTTTCTAAAGTGCCGTCTCTTAAAACTTCTTCATATACTTTAACAATATCAACAAATCTGGTTGTCTCATAAAGCAGGGAACGCAATGCGTCCAAGCGTACTTTCATATTGGTAAGCATTTCGTAAACTGCAGGGAATTTGACAATGAATTTTCCAAATTGAGCCCTTTCCTCCGCATATTTTAAAGCTTCTCTATAAGCTGCATCTGCAATTCCTACAGATTGTGCCCCTACCCCTAAACGTGCGGAATTCATTAAAGCCATCACATACTTAATCAGCCCAAATCGTTCCTTTCCCACCAATTCGGCAGGCGCATTTTTGAATACCAATTCACAGGTTGGAGAGCCTTTTATTCCTAATTTTTTTTCTAAATGCCTAACTTCAACCGCATGATTTGTGCGATCATAAATAAACATGGACAATCCTCTGGCATCCGTTGTGTTTTCTTCTGAACGGGCTAAAACCAAAGAAAGATCCGCATCACCATTGGTAATAAACCGTTTAACGCCATTTAATGTCCACGTGTTGTTTTCTTTATCAAAAGTAGCTTTTAACTTTACAGATTGCAAATCGGAGCCTGCATCGGGTTCGGTTAAAACCATTGCGGCAGTTACGCCGTCCCTGTTAAAACGAGGTAAATATTTATCTCGTTGTTCTTCAGAACCAAATTCGTAAATGGTTTCTGCACAATCTTGGAGTCCCCAAATATTGGCAAAACCCGCATCGGCTCTTGCAACCATTTCTGCAGCCATCACATAAGGCAGCAACGGAAAGTTTAATCCTCCATACTTTCTTGGCAACGACATTCCAATTAACCCGGCATCGAACAATGCTTTATAATTTGCGGTAGTTCCTTTGGCATAAACCACCTCGTTGTTTTCAATATGTGGCCCTTCAAGATCAACACCCCCAGCATTTGTTGCTATCGTATCAGCACAAATTTCACCAACAATTTCAAGTATTTTTTCATAAGTGTCAATGGCATCATCATGATTTAAAGGCGCATAATCGTATTCTTCTGATTCCTTAAAATTTCGCTCTTTTAATTTTACAATTTTTTTTACGATTGGATGTTCCAAATGAAATTTAAAATCTGGCGTATCTTTGAAAAAATTATTCATTTTATTATTTTTTAGATTGTGGGAGCTTTATCAAAAATCTTAGTAATTTATACAAAAACCCCTATTTTTAATTACCAATTATTTTGCATTCTCTTTGTAATACTTAATCATTTTTGGAACAACTACGCCAACATCTCCATGAATTACATAATCGGCTAATTTGTTTATTGGCGCATCAGGATCATTATTAATTGAAATAATCATAGAAGCATCTTGCATACCGGCAGTATGCTGTATGGCGCCCGAAATTCCGGCAGCAATATATAATTTAGGACGAACTGTGGTGCCTGTTTGTCCAATTTGACGATCGTGATCAATAAATCCGGCATCTACAGCAGCTCTTGAGCCACCAACTTCGCCGCCTAATAATTTTGCCAGCTCTATTAAATATTCAAAATTTTCTTTAGAGCCAACGCCATATCCTCCGGAAACAATGATTGGGGCATCTTTTAAATTTACCCCTGATTTTTTAATATGGCGTTCAATTATTTTTACAACAAAATCTTCCTCTTTTAAAATGGAGTTTACATCAATTTCAACAACCTCAGTGCTATAGTTTTCATCAAAAATTTCCTTTTTCATGACACCTTCACGTACGGTTGCCATTTGAGGATGCATATCCCAATTGATAATATTTGCCATAATGCTGCCTCCAAAAGCCGGACGAATAGCGTAAAGCAAATCTTTGTATTCTATCTTCTCTTTTTTCTCAAAATGATCTCCAATATCTAAAATGGTGCAATCTGCTGTTAATCCGCAATTTAGTTTTGAAGCCAACCTAGGCGCAAGATCTCTTCCAACCGAAGTTGCTCCAAACAATACAATTTGAGGATCTTCTTCTTTTAATATTTTTGTTGCCAATGCGGCATGAGGCAATGTTCTGTAAGGTTCTAACCTCATACTGTTTCCAATAAATAATCTGTCCACGCCAAAAGGCGCAATCTGACTTTCTATTCCGTTTAAACCTGATCCGAAAATCATAGCATCTAATGGACATCCCAATTTTTGGGCTAAACGCTTTCCTGCGGATAACAATTCCAGGCTTATGTCTGCTACTTTTTGATTTTCGACTTCACAATATACCATGACACTTTTCATAATTAATACTTTTAAGTTTTTATAAATTACCCAATGGTATGATGTTCAATTAATTCTTTAATCATCATTTCAATATCAGCATCCGAATCACTTAAAATTTTAGATTCATTTGCCGTAAAAACGATACTCTCAACACTTTTAACTTTTGTAGGCGATCCTGATAATCCGATTTTTTCCAAATCTGCTCCGATATCTTCAACGCTCCATTCAGGAATGGTTAAATAAGCTCTTTTTTCATGTAAGGACAATATTAAATCATCGGCAGTTCTAAGCTCTGTTTTGGTTCTGGCGTATTTATATTGCATTACTTTTTTGGCTTTTCTTGATCTGCAAGCTTGTGAAGATCCATGAACAGTAATTAAGCAAGGATATGGCGAAGACACAATTTCAATACCTTTATCCAAACGTCTTCTGGCTATGATTTCGTTCTCATTAATTTCAATAATTTCCTCAACATAAGTAACTTGAGGAATATTCAATTTATCTGCACATTGTGGCCCAACCTGCGCTGTATCTCCATCAATTGCTTGTCGCCCGCCTAAAATTAAATCGTAAGGAGCAAGTTTATTAATCCCTTTTACAAGCGTATAACTGGTGGCTAAAGTATCTGCTCCTCCAAATCTTCTGTCGGAAATCATAACACCATAATCGGCACCGCGATAATAGCCTTCTCTAATAATGTCTGCTGCCTTTTGAGGTCCCATCGTCAGCACCGTAATTGTGGTTCCGGGCACCCTGTCTTTTATATTTAATGCAAGTTCCAAGGCATGTAAATCATCTGGATTGAACACCGTTGCAAGTTTTCCTCTATTAACGGTACCATCAGGTTTCATAGCATCTGGGCCAACATGTCTGGTATCCGGCACTTGCTTGGCCAGTACTACAATTTTAAGTGGTCGCATAGTATAATATTAAGTTGTATTATTTTAAGTTTATAAAATTATAGTAATTAATTTGCCCAAACCATGATAATACTCATACTTCTTAATTTATTTAAAATACCATTATTAATACCACAAAAAAAAGCGGTGATTTAAAATCACCGCTTTTTTAATATTTAAAGTATATAATATTATTTTTTGTCCTTATTTTTTGAATCCTCAACAACTTTTTCTGGTTCTGGTTGATAATCTTTCATAAAATCTTCCATAATTGCGGTACTTACACCCATATTAGAGAAACCTCCATCGTGAAATAAATTTTGAAGTGTCACTTTCTTAGTCAGATCTGAAAACAAACTTATTGTATAATCTGCACATTCTAAGGCTGTTGCGTTTCCAAGTGGCGACATTTTTTCTGCATAAGCAATAAATCCGTCGAAACCTTTAACACCGCTTCCGGCAGTTGTTGGCGTTGGAGATTGGGAAATTGTGTTGACTCTTACTTTTTTATCTCTTCCGAAGAAATAGCCAAAACTACGTGCAACCGATTCTAAATATGCCTTATTATCTGCCATATCATTATAATCAGGAAAAACGCGTTGCGCCGCCATATAAGATAATGCCACAATACTTCCCCATTCATTCATTGCATCTCTTTGATATAACACACTCATTAATCTGTGAAAAGACAGCGCAGAAACATCAAAACCTGTTTTTGTAAAATTATAATCTTGGTGTGTATAATGATTTCCTCTGCGAACATTAACCGACATACCAATGGAATGCAAAACAAAATCAATTTTTCCACCTAATATTTTCATGGCACCATCCACCAAATCTTCAAGATCCATAATTGATGTGGCATCAGCTGCAATTATTTCTGAGCCTGTTTTTTCCGCTAATTCTGCTATAGTTCCAAGTCTCAATGCAACAGGCGCATTTGATAAAACAAATATTGCTCCTTCTTCATGAGCTCTTTCTGCAACTTTCCATGCGATTGATTTTGAATCTAAAGCTCCTAAAATAATTCCTTTTTTTCCTTTAAGTAAATTATACATAATTGTATTTGTTTTTGATTTAATTTTAATTTAAGCTGCAAATATAGTCATTTCTTAATTTAATAACTGCTTGGCGTGTTCAATAGCGGTTTTTGAAATCTCTTTTCCGCCCAACATTTCAGCTATTTCCTCAATTCTTTCACTTTCAGTCAATTCTTTTAACCGTGTTACTATATTATTTTCAATATCTTCTTTGTAAACTTTATAATGTTGTTTTCCTTTTGCGGCAATTTGCGGTAAATGCGTAATGGTAATCACTTGCATATTCGCACTCATTTGTTCCATAATATCAGCCATTTTAGTGGAAACATCACCCGAAACTCCAGTATCAATTTCATCAAAAATAATGGTGGGCAATTTTAAATATTCTGAAAGAATGGCTTTAACCGATAACATAATTCGAGACATTTCGCCTCCTGAAGCAATTTTTTTCAATTCCCCAAAATTAGCGCCTTTATTTGCCGATATAAAAAGTTGCAGCTCGTCTTTTCCGTTTTGAAAATACTGCTTTGTATGCCTGATGCTGAAATTAAAACGGGTATTTTCCATTCCCAAATTTTCCAAACTGTTTTCTAATTTTGAAACAAGTACCGGAATTGCTTTTGCTCTTTCATCAAAAATTGATTTCGCCAATTTGTCAATTTTTTCGGCAACATTGTTAATTTCCTTTTCTTTTTCTAAAATTGCTGCGGAAGAATTTTCAACCTCATCAACTTTTACCGAAAGTTCTTCTTGCTTTTGAAGCAATTCAGCAATGGTGGTAACTGCATGCTTTTTTTGCAAATTGTAAATCAATTGCAATCGGTCGTTCAGTTTTTGCAATTCCAACGGATCAAAATCGACGTTTTCATAGAAATCTTCAATCTCGCCGGCAATATCATCAAATTCAATTTTAACGCTTAAAATACGCTGATGAAGTGCTTCGTATTCATTTGAAAATGAAGAAATTCTATGGATGCTTGTCAAAAATGAATTCAACAGTGTTTGTAAACCAATTTCTTCGCTTAACGCAAGTGCCTGTGCTTCAGACAGATTTAGTTTTATTTCTTCAATATTGTTTAATTTATCCAACGACTGCTCAATAACTTCCTGCTCATCAGTCTGTAACTTGGCCTTTTTCAGCTCATCGAATAAATGCAGGTTGTATTCATAATTTTGCGTGGCTGTCTCCTGATTCTTTTTGAGTTCATTCAGATCTTTGGTCAACTGCGTAAACAATTTCAACCCGCGTTTGTACGATTCAATTTTTGGCGCATTGCCGGCAAGCGCATCAATAATTTGAAACTGGAAATTCACATCCGACAATTGGTGGGTTTGATGTTGGGAATGCACATCAATCAGTTTTTCGCTTAAATCCTGCAAAACCTGCAACGTTGTAGGCGTATCGTTCACAAAAGCACGAGATTTTCCGCTGGGTGCTATTTCTCTTCTGATGATGGTTTCGTTTTCAAAATCAATGTCATTTTCATCAAAAAATCCTTCCAACTGATAATTAGAGATTAGGAATTTTGCCTCAATGATGCATTTTTTATCAACATCTTTCAACGTTGAAATATCAGCTCTTTTTCCCAAGACCAATCCAAGTGCTCCCAATAAAATAGATTTACCCGCGCCGGTTTCACCGGTTATTGTAGATAAATAATCCCTGAAATTAACAGATAAACTATCTATTAATGCATAATTTTTTATGGAAAGATTTGTAAGCATTCTTGTAATTTAATGTTAAGAATTTACTTGATGTCGTTCCACTTAGCCGCGTTAAGAGGTGAAATTTTGAGTAAGTCTTCTTTTAATTTAAAAGTATCATAGTTTGGTCCATCTGAAAAAACAGAGACAATTTCATCAGCTTTCGCGTCCATAAAAACCCTTAATAAAGTGGCATTCGGACGAGAATCGTAGATGGTTTTTAACATTCCGATGGATTCCGCAATTTTTTGTTTTGCTCTTTTTTTATCCTGATGCATCACATCCAACCCTTTCAAATGATAGGTATACAATGCGGAGCGAAATAAACTGTAAGTTGGCGCCAAAATATGGTCGATTAAAATAAATCTGGATTTGGATCCATCACTTTGATTCCATCCGGCGTATCCGCTTTGTTGCGATTGCACCACAATATTTTGTGCTTTTGTAAAAAAATTTGTGCCGCCATTTAAAGCAAATGTGTCGGCATCCATTCCTAAAATGGCATAAACATAAAATGAAACTATGGCGCTCAAATTGGATTCGAACTGGTTTTCATTAAACTGTAACGGCTCGTACTCTACATATTTAAAGGAAAAATTATCATCTTTAAAATTAAAAACCGGTGTTAAATAAGTTGAACTGTAAATGGGACGTGAAGATTGTATTTGAATATGCCCCTTAAAATCGTCGCCAGACTGCTCTAAAATAGTGATCGTTAAATTGCAGCTAATGCGTTCCTGAGGAAGATAATTGAGATTCGTCCAACGTTTTTGATTCACAAATTCATTCAATGAATTTTCCAACGTTTTAAAAATTTGTTTGTTTGATCCCGGAATTTTATCTGCATTCACAGCGATGGTACAGTTTAATTCCTGTGCATTTAGCTGGACTGTAAAAAAAAGAATACTAAGCAGTTGAACTATTTTACGCATAAAATCTGATTCAAAATTACATTAAATATATCTTCGGCGACCTCTGCTTTAGATTTTATACTAAATTCTGAAATTTTTTCGAATTTATCAATGATTGTGACTTTATTTGTTTCTTTTTTAAATCCGGCGCCTTTATCCTGTAGCGAATTCAACACAATCAAATCTAAATTCTTCGATTTTAACTTTGTGATGGCATTTTCCAATTCATTATTTGTTTCCAACGCAAAGCCAACCAAAAACTGCTGATTTTTAACTTTACCCAAGGAAGCCAATATGTCTTTGGTTTTCACCAATTCAATGGTCAAGGTATCGGATGTTTTCTTTATTTTATTTTCTGCAACTTCTTTGGGTTTGTAATCTGCCACGGCAGCCGAAAGAATGGCAACATCAACGGAGCCAAAATATTTATGGACTTCTTGATACATTTCTTCAGCAGTCACCACATCAATTCTTTGAATCAACGAATGCGACACTGTTTCATTTGAAGTTCCTGTAATCAAAAAAACTTCAGCGCCTAAATTGGCGGCTTTTTTAGCCAATTCAAATCCCATTTTACCGGAAGAATGATTTCCAATAAAACGAACCGGATCAATGGCTTCGTATGTTGGGCCGGCAGTAATCAACACTTTTTTGTTGAATAATGGCAATCCTTGAACAATCTCATTTTCAATAAATGATACAATATTTTCGGGTTCTTCCATGCGTCCTTCTCCCACCAAACCACTTGCGAGTTCACCGCTTGCAGGCGGAATAAAAACATTCCCGAAACTTTGTAATTTTTCTATACTATGCTTTGTGGCCGGATGTTGGTACATATCCAAATCCATTGCAGGCGCAAAATACACCTTGCATTTGGCCGATAAATAAGTGGCTAACAATAAATTGTCGCAAACGCCATTGGCCATTTTAGACAAGGTATTTGCAGTTGCCGGAGCAATAAGCATATAATCGGCCCACAAGCCTAAATCTACGTGGCTGTTCCATTGTTCATTCTCTCCATCTCCTTTTTCAAAAAAGGTAGAACAAACCGGATTTTTAGACAATGTTGAAAGTGTAAGCGGCGTAACAAAATCTTTGGCTGCAGGTGTCATCACAACTTTTACCTGCGCGCCCGATTTCACAAAAAGTCGCACTAAATGTGCTGTTTTATAAGCAGCAATACCGGCGGTAACGCCCAATAGTATTTTTTTACCGCTTAAAATGGACATCTATTTTTGAGGTTCTTCTGGATTTCTGTAATAAATTTTACCGTCTAACCATTCTTGCACTGCAAGTGCTGTAGGTTTTGGTAATTTTTCATAAAATTTAGACACCTCAATTTGTTCTTTGTTTTCAAAAACCTCATCCAAACTGTCGGTATACGTAGCAAACTCTTCTAATTTTTCAACCAATTCATTTTTTAAATCGATGCTGATTTGATCGGCTCTTTTTGCTATAATAGTGATTGCCTCGTAAATGTTGTTTGTTGGCGCCTCAATTTTATTTTTGTCGTAAGTAACAGTTGTATTTGGTGCTTTTGTGTTTTTATAATCCATTAGTTTTGAGTTTTTATGACGGTTATAGCATTTAATTCATTGCTTAATTCGGAAATTAATTTTTTGGTTTCCCCTAAATATTTTGACTCGGGAAAACTTCTTTCAAATCGCTGATGCACTTTTATGGCTTCGTTAATCCTCTCTTCCTTTTTAACAATAATACTGTTTGTTGCCAAATAATAAGCCGATTTAAATTTCAAATAAGTTGCTTCTTCTTTGTATGAAGTGCCTAAATAATCTGCAAGTAAATTGTCAAAAGCGACCATTGCCGCAGTATAATCTTGGGTATGATAATATTGTTTTGCTATCTCGAAAGATTTTTTCTCCAATTTTAAGGTTAATTCCTTGATGTTTTTATTGGCATCAGGAACTTTATCGGAGTCCGGAAATTTATAGATAAAAGACTGAAGCGCCGTTATGGCTTCCTTAGTGTCTTTTTGGTCCAAACTATATACCGGTGACGCCAAATAATAACTGTAAGCCGACAAATATGCGGCTTCTTCAACCTTTGAGCTTTTTGGATAACTTTTTACAAATTTATCAAAATAATAGGCCGCTAAACTATATTGTTTGGTGTTATAATGCGCCTGGGAAACCATATATTGAATGCGTTCCATTTGAGGTTTTCCCTTATAACTTGGAGTAATTTTCTCAAACAAAGCAATGGCTTTCGTGTACTTTTGTTCATCGTACATTTTAACCGCCATTATATATTGCTCTTCGCTGGTTCCTTTATTCAATGCTTTTTGGTATTCACCGCAAGATGAAAAGCCCAAAGCGACTAACAAAATGAAAATATAAATCTTATTTTTTTGCATTTGGCAAAATTAGTTATTTATTATGGATTATTAAAATGATTTTTCACTTGGGAATGAACCACAAAAATAACCAGCTTTTCCTATAAATAGTGCCCGTGAATCCTAATTGTTTGTTAATTATTAGGCTGGTGGCGCAACAGAGCTTACAACAGTAAGTCGTTTAATATCATTGTCAAACAAATACAAACCGCCTTTATCGTCGCCAATTAAATTAATTTTATCTAAAATAGTTCTGGCCTGCGCTTCTTCTTCAATTTGTTCGGCAACATACCACTGTAAAAAGTTATGTGTTGCGTAGTCCTTTTCTTCCAAAGAAATATGCACCAATTCATTAATGCTTTGGGAAACAAAAATTTCGTGTTTGAACAATGTTTCAAACATTTCTTTGATAGAACCAAATTCAAGTGCTGGTGCACTTAATTCTGAAACCATTGCGTGTCCGCCGCGTTCATTGATATATTTAAAAAATTTAAGCATATGCATTCTTTCTTCATCAGATTGTGCATACATAAATTGTGAAACGCCTTCTAAACCTTTAATCTCTGACCACGAAGCCATCGCCAAATATATTTGTGAAGACTCTGCTTCAATTCTGATTTGCTTGTTTAAAACGGATTGCATTCTTTCTGATAACATACTTTTTGATTTTTTAATGTTGTTTTATGATAATTTCTAAATACTAAAATCTAATAATTAGCTGCAAAGTTAGTTATTTTTTGTTGTAAATCATACGAAGCATTTACCAAAGGCAATCTTACATTTTCTGAGCAAATACCCAAATTTTTTAGTAAAGCTTTTATTCCTGCCGGATTTCCTTCCTCAAAAATATAATCGATGCAATCCATCACTTTGTAATGAAGTTCATTGGCTTTTGCTACATTCCCTTTTAATCCCTGTTGAATCATTTCTGAAAAATCTTTAGGCAAACCTTGTCCGATTACCGAAATTACGCCAGCGCCACCAGCCAAAACCATGGCCAAAGCAATCATATCGTCGCCCGAAATAACCATAAAATCTTTTGGTTTGTGCTGAATTAACCGCATCGCCTGAACTAAATCTCCTGCCGCTTCTTTAACTGCCACAATATTTTTAAAATCATTTGCCAGTCTTAAAATTGTTTTTGCCTCCACATTTTTCGCGGTTCTTCCCGGCACATTATACACAATAATTGGCAATGGACTTGCTTCAGAAATGGCTTTAAAATGCTGATAAATACCTTCTTGCGTTGGTTTGTTATAATATGGTGAAACAGAAAGTATCGCTGAATATGCCGATAAATCAGAAGTTTTAATTTCTTGCACCACCGCCATCGTATTATTTCCGCCAATGCCAATAACCAATGGAAGTCGGCCGTTATTGGCCTTAATGATGGTTTCTTTAACCTGTTCCTTTTCTTCTGAAGTTAACGTAGCAGGTTCGCCGGTGGTTCCCAAAACCACCAAATAATTTACGCCATGGTCTATTTGAAAATTAACCAAACGTTTTAACCCTTCAAAATCAATCGATTTATCCTCCTTAAAAGGTGTTACCAAAGCAACTCCGGTTCCTAACAATTCTATCATTGCACTATCTTTAAAATGACTAAATATTTTATTAATTCTTCATGAAACAAATCAATCTCATCTGGCTCGCACCTTATCAGTAAATCATACAACCGTTTGTCCATGTGCGCAAAACCAACCCTAAACGCAGCTTTGCATTGCAATAGTAGTAAGTTGAGATATACATTGTCAACTTTGCTGTAATTAATTAACAAATCATAGTTATTTGTTAAAATATTTTTTAATTTTTCAGAGTCAATTTTACCGTACCAGCTAAAATCTTTCGGTGTAATAATATCGTCTGTTTCTTTTTCATTTCTCAATTTTCTTTGGAAAACAACCACTTTTATATCGCTTTCAGAAATTTTCAACAAGGTTGCAAGTTCCCGTACCACTAGCTCTTTTTCTATATTGTCATCAAAAAAAACAAGTACTTTTTTCACTTCGTCAAACGGACTTTTATGTTCGTTTTTGAGGAAACCTGGCAATGTTTTTTTAAAATAAATTTGATTGCTTTTTCGTTTAAATCCTGTAAAAATCATCTATATTTACGCTTTAGTCACAAAATTAATTAAAATCATCAGTATAGCAACAATGAAAAAATTTATTATTTCATTTATTATTTTCTCAGCCCTTTTCAGCTGCAAAAGCCAATTGCCGCAATTGGTTAAAATTGAAGGAAAACAAACCACTGTCAATGAGACCATTGCATCAAACAAAACCATTGAAAATACCATTAAACCTTACAGGGAAAAGGTTGAAAAAGAAATGAGTACCGTGATTAGCTACACCCCAATAAATTTGTACAGAAATGATGGTAATTTAGAAAGCAGTTTGGGAAATTTGATGGCAGATTTAAGTTATGAAAGGGCAAATCTGGTTTTTAATTCAAGAACAGGAAAAAATATTGATTTTGCCATGTTTAATTATGGCGGCATCAGAGCCGGAATTTCGAAAGGAAACATCACCAATGAAAGCGCTTTTAATTTGATGCCTTTTGAAAATAGTTTGGTGGTGGTTGAATTGACATCAGAAAAAATAATGGAATTGGTAAATTACCTGATTTCAGAAAATGTTGCACATCCGCTATCAAAACAGTTTAATTTAACCGTCACAGAAAAAGGCTCCGACTTAAAAATAAATAACGCCGCCCTCGACACCTCAAAAACCTATTTTGTGCTGACATCAGATTATTTGCAAACTGGCGGCGACAATATGAATTTCTTTAAAGATCCTGTGAATATTTACCTACTCGATTATAAAGTGAGAAATGCCATTATTGATTATTTTAAAGCAACGGATACCATTAAAGTTTCTTTGGATGGAAGGTTTAGAAATGAAAAAACATTAAAGAATTAGGAAGATGAAGAGAAGAAATTTTATACAAAAATCAACAGCGGCAACTGCATTTTTAACCCTTGGCGGACTCTCATTGCAATCGTTTGCTTCCAAAAACACCAAACACATCACCATTTTGCACACCAATGATGTGCACAGCCATATTGATCCGTTTCCAATCACCGACAGCCGATATCCCAATATGGGTGGCGTTGCGCGGCGTGCAACTTTGGTTGAAGCGATCAGGAAAGAAAATCCGAACACCTTATTGTTAGATGCCGGAGATATTTTTCAAGGAACGCCCTATTTTAATTTTTATGGCGGTGAATTGGAATTTAAATTGATGAGCATGTTAAAATATGATGCGGCCACCATTGGGAATCACGATTTCGACAATGGCATTGACGGTTTATTTGCGCAATTGCCGCACGCACAATTCGACTTTTTGTCGGCCAATTACGATTTTAAAAACACTGTGTTAAATTCCCACGTAAAACCTTATAAAATTTTTGTGAAAGACGGCATTAAAATTGGTGTCTTCGGATTGGGAATAGAACTTGAAGGCTTGGTCGATCCAAAAATGTATAAAGAAACCATCTATTTAAACCCGCTTGAAATTGCCCAAGATATGAGCCGTATTTTAAAAGAAGAAGAAAAATGCGATTTGGTCATTTGCCTGTCCCATTTAGGATACCGCTATAAAGATGAAAAAATAAGCGATTTGGAATTGGCTTCAAAAACAAAAAATATCGATTTAATCATCGGCGGCCATACCCATACTTTTTTGCCTAAACCAACGGTCACAAAAAATATTATTGACGAAAATGTGCTGGTAAATCAGGTTGGTTGTTTCGGCTTAAATTTAGGAAGAATAGATTTTTATTTCGATAATGATAAAAATCTGGCAAGCAAAGGAAAAAGTATCATCGTTTAATATATTATAAGAAAAATGCGCATAGAAACCGATTTAAAATTAGGATTTACAGATGTTATGATTCGTCCAAAACGATCAACTTTAAGCTCAAGATCCTTGGTTAGCCTAGAAAGAGAATTTATTTTCTTGCACAGCAAACAAAAATGGAGCGGCGTTCCTATCATGGCTGCAAATATGGATACCGTCGGCACTTTTGAAATGGCAACCGCACTGGCAAAACACAAACTTTTTACGGCAATTCACAAACATTATTCTTTGCAAAAATGGAAAGAGTTTATGCAAACTGCCAACGAAAAAATAACAGATTATATTGCCGTAAGTTCAGGAATAGGTTCTGCCGATTCAAAAAAATTGGCTGCCATTTTTAGCCAGCATCCAGAACTTAAATTTATTTGCCTTGATGTTGCAAACGGCTATTCTGAACATTTTGTGAATTTTGTAAAAAAAACCCGAGAACAATATCCCGATAAAATAATCATGGCCGGAAATGTGGTCACCGGTGAAATGGTGGAAGAATTGTTGTTGGCAGGCGCTGATCTTATAAAAGTTGGCATTGGCCCGGGGTCTGTGTGTACCACCCGAGTTAAAACAGGTGTCGGTTATCCGCAATTGTCAGCCATCATTGAATGTGCCGATGCGGCTCACGGATTGGGCGGACAAATAGTTTCCGACGGCGGCTGTAAAATTCCGGGCGATGTGGCTAAGGCTTTTGGCGGCGGTGCCGATTTTGTGATGTTGGGCGGCATGTTTGCCGGACATACAGAAAGTGGCGGAAAAATTATTGAAATTAATGGCGAAAAATTCAAACAATTTTATGGCATGAGTTCTGAAACTGCGATGAACAAACACGTTGGCGGCATTGCAGATTATAGGGCTTCTGAAGGTAAAACAGTTGAAATTCCATTTCGTGGAGCGGTTGAAAATACCGTTCAGGATATTTTGGGAGGATTGCGCTCTACCTGCACTTATGTTGGCGCAAGCAGGTTAAAAGAACTCACAAAAAGAACCACTTTTATTCGTGTTCAAGAACAGCACAATGAAATTTTTTCGAAATAATTTTTTATAAATACTTCAAATTTAAGCAGTTTATTTTCACTAAAAATTAGTGTTAATTGCTGCTTTTTTCTGAATCTAATATCATAGATCGGTAAATTAAATATTGTGCAATAATGTACGTTCCCATAATTAACACTCCGAAAATCTCTTTTGGAAGGTAAAATTTATTGATGGCCAAAAGCGCATCTGAAATCATAAAAACAACCGCTCCAATCAACATCCAAATTGATTTGGCGGATTTCGTTTCCAAATAATTAATCAGCGAAACTACCCCAAACATGGAAATTGTAAATCCGTATATTAATACAGGGAGCAAAAGATCACCAAGCGTATTCTTTAGGGTAAAAATAAACAATGACAAAAATATTCCAAATGGAATTATAGCGGTTAAAATGTTTAAAAATAAAACTTTTGTGATGCGATGTGTCACAATTTTGATAAATAAAATATGCGCAATCAAAAAAGAAATCAACCCTATTTTAAAAGGAAGTTGCCCTGGATACATTAAAAACACATCTCCAAAAAGTGAGAAAATCAGTGCTGTGGAATACCATTTATTTGTATCAGAAACCGAGCTTGTGTACAAAAATAACAGCGCCAACATGATAAAGGGCTTAGATACGTAGAGCAGGCTTTCTATATTAAAGATAAGTCCTATAAGGTCTAAAAAAGAAACTAGGATAAATGCAAAAAGCGCGATTTTTTTAACCATTTTAAAAATTTTTAATTCCAGCTTGGCAATATACAACTTTTGTTTAATTTTTTTAACAAAGGTTTAATGCCGTTAACCAAACTTTGTTTCATCACTTTAGAATCATCTTTGTGGCATTGCAAACAAGCGCCAACCAACAATAATTGCTGTTGTTCATTAACTGTGAAAGGCCTAAAATCCAGTCTCGTTGAATTGATGGCACCTTTTTTAGGCGCAGTTAAAAATGGAATCCAAGCGTCCTCCGGCAAATTATCATTTGGATTATTTGCATATTCCGGCGTAAAATTCCATTTTCCTTTGCCGTTTTTAACATCATATTCCAATTTTCCATTTCCGTAACCCAAGGTTGCCGAGTTTGCATGGCACGATTTGCAATCACGTACACTTTTGGTGGTTGTATGCGGGGAATTTGCAGCATACAATCTGAAAAAAGAAACATCCTTTCCAATTTCCTTTCCCACATAACTTCCTTTGTCAATTGTTAAAATCATTCCCGGAATGGCAGGTTCAATATGCCTTTTGTTTTTAGATTCCCTAACGCCCATGGCAGGCGGCGATGAGGAAAATTCAGCAACATGTTCTCTCCACTGGCCTTTTCCATATTTTAAATCCAATAAATCGAAAGCGCGTGGCTCATTTTTGTCGTATTCATTATGGCAACCAATGCAACGCGATGTCCACGAAGAATGGCAAGTGGCGCAACTTACATTTTTATGGGCATTGTCTCGGGAACAAACTTCCGACTGCGGTTTTAACTCGTGAATTTTACCGTCCTTTTTACCTATCAAAAAAGCTTTTCCTGAAGCATCAACATACGTGTTTACCAACGGATGTTTGCCGTTTTCAACGGTAATAATTGGTTTGTCAGTATGTTTATAATCACGATGTAAAAAAACCAACAAGCTTTCTGCATCTAACTTGCTGTATATCGTTGTATTTGGTTTGTCTTTAAAATGACAATCGGAACATTGCAGTTTTACGGCTTGTTCAGCGTGCGCATATTTTTTTCCGTCGCCCATAACTTCGTGAGAAGAATGGCAATCAACACACAACAAACCTTTATTATGATGTAAATCTTCTTTTATATATTTATACACCCGTTTATCTTCAGAAACTTTATAACCACTATTCTTAGGCAAGTCTTTTTCATCCAATACTGTTTCCTGCCAGCCTTCATAATTGGTTGAAATTCTGCTCGATCGGCTGTGGCAACCATAACAATGCTCATTTCTGACAAATATATTTGTGGCTGGATGAAATTTTGGCAAAACCTTTTTATTTGAACTTAAATACTTTTGTAAATCGTTTTTCGCTTCTTTGGAATAATTTAAGTGACAGGCATTGCAACCTCCGCCCCTGCTCATTTGCGTAATTTCACCAAATTCCGTTTTTTCTGCTCCCAAATGGCAATTGGCGCATAAATCCCTAATATGTTTATCGGCTGCTGAATGTTTAACATCTTTTATATGATATTGATAATCGGGAGAATCGGCCTCTCCAAAAATATATTTATTTACGGCAACCAGGCCGCTATTGGTGGTCATCAGTGAATTTTCGATTTTAGCCAATTCATTTGGATGGCATTTTCCGCAGGTCTCTTTGGCGTCCGATAAATTTCCTGGAATTAAAACCATTCCCTTATGCGAATCATCTTTATCTAAAGTATTGGGATTTCCCAAATGGCAACTAATGCAACCAATAAGTTCCGGATTGTGATAATCAGAATCTCCTTTTGTGCCCGCATGACAATTTTGGCAAGATTCTTCGCCTATATTTTCAATTTTGGTGTACTTGCCTTCTTCAACAAAACTTTTTTGAAAATAATTTTTATTATATAGAAGAAAAAAAACGACAAGCAGCGCAATTACAAAGGTAAAGCCCGCAATTTTGAAATATTTTATTTTCATTTGTACAGTTATGAAACAAATTTACAATAAATAAAATTTAAGCGCCAATAATAAAATAATAGTTGCTTAAAATGTAATTCGTTTTAAAAGAGTATATTAGTACGCTAAAGCGACTTTTGTCACATATATAATGTTGAATTTCAGCCTGTCAATGTAACAATTGTTACCGTTTTTAACAATGTTTAATGACATTTGTCATCCTATAAACTTGTATCTGTAAATACCTTTACATCCGAAATAAATTAGAAATAAATTATCATACTTATGACTACTTCAAGAAGAAAATTTATCAAAATTTCTGCTTTAGGTTTAGGAGCTGTAGCAGCATCAACAACTGCAATAAATATGTTTGGATCTAATTCATATATAGATGAATTGGTTAAACAAAATGTTTCCAAAAAATTTAAAAGAACCGCCACCTATTGCGAAGTTTGTTTTTGGAAGTGTGCCGCCTGGACGTATACAAATGAAGACGGAGAAATTAAAAAAATTATTGGTAACGACGACGATTCCCATTGTTACGGTCGATTATGTCCGAGAGGAACAGGAGGCGTTGGAATGTATACTGATGAAGATCGACTTAAAACGCCTTTAATCAGAACAACCGTAAACGGTGAACAAACATTCAGAAAAGCAAGTTGGGATGAAGCCCTTGATTTAATAGCCTCGAAATTTAAAGGCATTAAAGAAACTCATGGCGCAGAATCCATTGCTTTAATTAAACATGGAGCTCCCGGTTCGCATTTAGAACATCTTTTGAAAGCGTTTGGATCGGACACAATTGCTGAGCCAGCTTATGCACAATGCAGAGGACCGCGCGAAACTGGCTTTAATTTAACTTTTGGCTCTTGGGTTGGATCACCTGAACCAACTGATATTAGAGACACAAAATGTTTGGTGCTGATAGGTTCACATATTGGTGAAAATATGCACAACTCTCAAGTTCAGGAAATGTCTGACGCCATTGATAATGGCGCCACCATTATTACTGTAGATCCAAGACTTTCAACCGCAGCAAGCAAATCGAAATTTTGGCTTGCGATAAAACCTGCAACCGATATCGCTTTAATGCTTTCTTGGATGAATGTTTTAATAGAAGAAGGCATTTATGATAAAGAATACATCAACAAATATGCAACAGGTTTTGATGAATTGAAAAAACATGTGAGCCAATTCACACCAGAATGGGCTTACGGAATTACCACCATAAAACCTGATGTGATAAGAGAAACCGCACGAGCTATGGCGCATGCCGCTCCTGCTGTAATTATTCATCCCGGCCGGCACGTAGTTTGGTATGGTGATGATTCACAAAGAGCAAGAGCCATGGCCATTTTAAATGCCTTATTGGGTTCTTGGGGAAGACGTGGCGGTTTTTACTTTAAAGAAGCCGCGAAAGTCCCTAATTTTCCTGCACCAGCTTATCCTGAACCAAAATGGGGATGGAAAGAAATTGGAGAGAAATATCCTTTGGCTCAAATGGGAATTACCAATGAAGTTATGAAATGCATGCTTCCTGATAAAGACAATAAATATCCGGTAAAAGCATTAATGGTTGCAGGCACAAACATCACCAAAGCGATGCCGAACAAAAAATTGTTGGAAGACGCTATGGATGCATTAGATTTTATGGTTGTTATTGACACGATGCCGATGGATGTAACCGGTTATGCAGATGTTGTTTTACCAGAATGCACTTATTTAGAACGTTACGATGATATTCGTTCCGCAACCAATAGAGAACCTTCCATTGCCATTAGAGTTCCTGCAGTTGAGCCAAAATACGAATCAAAACCTGCTTGGTGGATGGCCAAACAAATTGGTGAGCGATTAGGCTTGGGCGCTTATTTTAACTATGATGATTTCAAAGAAGTGATTGAATGGCAGTTGAAAGAAATGGGAACTTCTTTAGAGGAAATGGAAAAAATAGGCGTAAAAAATTATCCTCGCAAATCTGGACCAATGTATCTAAATGAAGATGAAACGTATAATTTTCCAACAGATAATGGAAAAATTCACCTTTATTCCCAGGAATTAAAGGATTTAGGATTTGACCCGATGCCAAATTACACAAAACACCCTGAACCGCCTCAAGGTTTTTACAGATTAAACTACGGAAGAGCGCCAATGCACACTTTTAGCAGAACTGTAAACAACCCTAACTTAAACGACTTGAAAAAAGAAAATGACCTTTGGGTAAATCCGAAAGTTGCAAGAATCATTGGGTTGAAATCGGGCCAGGAAGTTTGGCTAAAAAATCAGGATGATATTATTTCCACATTTTCCATAAAAGTGAGAGTTACTGAAAGGGTTCGTTGGGATTCTGTATATATGGTGCACGGCTTCGGACACCAAAACAAAGAATTAAGCCGAGCCAACGGAAAAGGAATTAACGATACGGAACTAATTACCAAAGTATTCACCGATCCAATCATGGGCGGAACCGGAATGAGAGGGAATTTTGTTGCCATTTTAACTGAGAACCCACATAAAAATACTGAGATATGAGATATGCAATGATAATTGACACTTTAAAATGTGTTGGATGTAGTGATTGCGTTGTTGCTTGTCAAACCGAAAACGACGTTCCAATTGGGTATTGCAGAGATTGGATTACCGAAACCGTAAATGGTTCCTATCCAAATCTGGAATTAGAATTAAAATCTGAAAGATGCAACCATTGCGACAATGCGCCTTGCGTAAGATGTTGCCCAACTGGCGCAAGCCATGTAGGTGTTGGCGGAATCGTTTTGGTTACTGCTAATGAGTGTATCGGTTGTGGTGCCTGTATAGAATCTTGTCCTTATGATGCACGTTTCCAACATCCCGATGGTTATGTTGATAAATGTACATTTTGCCATCATCGATTGGAAAAAGGGCAACTTCCGGCTTGTGTATCTGTTTGTCCAACAAAATGTATGTATTTCGGAGATTTAGACGATCCAAATAGCGAAGTTTCACAATTACTAAAAAATAGAAAACACAAAACTTTGGCTCCTGAAGCAGGAACCAAACCACACGTTTTTTACTTAATTTAATATTAAAATTATGCAAGAAGAATTATTTACAAGCGGAAGAGATATTCCAAATATAGATCCTTCATTACAAATATGGCACTGGCCAATATCGCTTTACCTGTTTTTGGGAGGAATAGCTGCGGGAATCCTGTTTTTTGCAGCCCTATTTTATGTGCTGGGAAAAGAAAAAGAGTATCCGGCGGCTGTTAAATTTGCCTCAATAATACCTCCTATTGCCTTATCAGTAGGTTTGCTGGCACTGGTTTATGATTTAACGCATAAATTATATACTTGGAGGTTGTACACTACCTTTAGAATTGAATCCCCAATGTCATGGGGTGCCTGGGTATTGCTCATTGTGACACCGCTTTCATTTTTGTGGTTATTCAGTTATTATGCTGAAAATTATCCAAAAACAGAAGAAAAGTTACAATTATTGAAAAAATTCAAGTTTTTGGCAACATTTGAACAATTCTTAAAAACAAACAGGTTATACATTGCTTATGCATTAATTCCTTTAACATTGGTTTTGGGTGTTTATACCGGTATATTACTGTCGGCTTTTAATGCAAGACCACTTTGGAACAATGCCATTTTAGGTCCTTTATTTCTAACATCCGGACTTTCAACAGGCGCTGCCGCTATTATTTTAATGGCAAAAACCAAAAAGGAAAAGCATTTGTTCGGAAAAATAGATTTAGGGTTAATTATCATTGAATTGGCTCTAATTGTCCATATGATTATGGGATATTATGCCGGTTCACAAGTGCAGCTTGAAGCCATGCAATTATTGGTTGGCGGTGATTTTACACTCATGTTTTTTGGTTTTGTGGTAATTCTCGGATTAATTATCCCAGCCACACTTGAGCTTATTGAACTTATTGGCTATAAAGTTCCTGTAATAGTGCCTGCAATGCTGGTTATTTTGGGCGGATTAATATTTAGATTTGTAATGGTAGAAGCAGGACAACTAACCCGTTTTCTATATTAAAACAAGAAATCATGAAAAAAGAATTAAAACAAAAAAGTAAGCACATTTATTGGAATCCTTATTATGGAGGTTTTTTATTGGGAATTCTAATCTTGTTTACCTTTTATTTAACAGGCAGAGGTCTAGGAGCCAGCGGCGCCATGAAAAGTAGCGTTGTTTCTATTATTGAATCTGTCGCTCCAACGCATGCCGAAGAAAGCAGCTATTACAGCAAATTTATAACTGAAGATGAATCCCCAATGAAAAACTGGCTGGTATTTGAAACACTGGGCGTATTGATTGGTGCATTTATATCTGGTGGCTTAAGTGGAAGAATTGGTTGGAGAATTCAACATTCCCCTAAAATTACAAGCAAACGCAGACTTGTATTTGCGGTAATTGGCGGTGTTTTATTTGGACTGGGCGCGCAAATTGCACGTGGCTGCACAAGTGGTGCTGCGTTAAGCGGCATGGCTGTACTTTCAACGGGAGGCTTTATCACCATGCTGGCCATTTTTGGTTCGGCGTATGCAACGGCTTACTTCTTCAGAAAAAATTGGATTTAATTAAATAAAAAAATAAAAAAATTATGGGACCTTTAATTCCTAACGGCGTAATTCCATTTGAATGGGACAATATAATCGCCATATTAATTGGTATTGCTTTCGGATTTGTTTTGGAAGCGTCTGGATTTTCATCTTCCAGAAAGCTAGCCGGCGTTTTTTACGGCTATGATTTTGCCGTTTTAAAAGTGTTTTTTACCGCTGCTTTGGTAGCTGTAATAGGTGTTTACTATATGGATTACCTTGGATTTTTAGATGTCAATCAACTATATGTTCACCCAACTTATTTATGGGGAGCAATTATTGGCGGAATTATTATGGGTGTGGGATTTGTTGCTGGCGGATTTTGCCCTGGCACAAGTTTATGTGCGGTGGCTATCGGTAAAATTGACGCCATCGTTTATGTAGGCGGAATTATGGTTGGAATTTTCATTTTTTCTGAATTATATCCTTTATTTCAACCCATTTATGAAGGTTATTTTTACGGAAATGTAACCTTGGAAGATTCTCTTGGCATTAATCCATATTGGTTTGTATTTATATTTTCCATTATTGCAATTGTAGCATTTGTAATATCTGATATGGTGCAAAAAAGAGTTAAAAAAATATTTTACTAAAAAAATAACACCATGGTTAAAAAAAAGATCGCAAAAGTTTTAGCTTTCAGATATAAAATTTTGGCAGCAATTTTGATTTTACTTGCCGGAGGTTTGGTTTTATTGCCAAAATATCAAAAGCATGAAGGCATAAAGCCTGAAGAATTATTAAGCAACACCATCAGTCCGGAAAGATATATGACTACCGACCGATTGGCGCATATATTAATCAACCAAGATCCTTCCTTCATATTGATTGACGTAAGGGATGAAAAAAGTTTTGCAAGTTATTCGCTTCCAAATGCCATTAATATTCCGCTAGAAAAATTATTTGATGAAGGTTCTGATAGTTACCTAAATCAAAATCAATTTGATGTGGTGCTTTTTTCAAATGATAATTTTTATGCAGATCAAGCCTGGATTTTATGCAACCGTTTGGGATATAAACATATGCGTGTATTAAAAGGTGGCGTAAATGAGTGGTATGCAACAATTATCAACCCGCTGAAGCCTGCTGATAATATGCCTGTAACTGATTTTGAGTTGTATGCAACAAGAAAAGCAGCCAGTATGTTTTTTGGCGTAGTTTATCCTGAACAAGTAAAAGTGGAAGCACCGGTAATTGTTAAGGAAGCGCCTAAAAAAGTAATCACCATTGAAAAGAAAAAGAAAGCAGAAGCCGAAGGCGGTTGTTAATTTTAAACTTTATAAAATTCACTTATGAAATGAGCATATCTATAATTTAATGTAAAAATGTATGAAAATATGCGAATTCCATAAGACCAATAAAAAACAATAATAGTTCACTTATGAAAGAATTAGAAAAAACCAAACGAATATCTATAGCTGCAACGCTTTTTATATTGGCAGTAATTATTGGTCTTTTGACTTATAAAAGACCAAAAAATATTTATGCCATCAATACCAAAGACACACTTGAAAAAATAACAAGCGCGAATTACTTCACCACTTTAGAAGAGTTGAAAAATCCGGAATATGTGTTAATTGATGTAAGAAATCAATATGAATTCGAAAAAGGCCATTTGGAAAATGCCATTAATATCTATGCTCCTGAAATTTTAAGCGATGACAATATAAAAGTTTTCAATGAATTGAAAGAAAGTAATAAAATGGCTATTTTGTATGGGAATAACCCGCAAGAACCAAATGCCCCGTTTCTTATCCTTTATCAATTAGGCTTTGACAATATTAAACTGTTGGCTATTGAAAACAGTTATTTGCAAAATAAATTAATCTCAAAAAACACTGTCGTAGAAAAGTCTGAAGCCGATATAACCGCATTTATAAATGAATCGGTTAAAAAAGCGAATGCAACCGAAACCGTAAAAAAAGAGGTGGTGGCACCTCCTAAAAAAGTAATCACCATAGAAAAGAAAAAGAAAGCAGAAGCCGAAGGCGGTTGTTAATAATGTTAGTTTTGATTCTCAAAAAGCTGTTTTTTTAAACAGCTTTTTTTAATCTGAATCTTTGTTGCCCATAAAAATTCTTCAAAAATGATTAATCCCAATTTAAATTGGAATTGACAAACAGTTTTTAAAAATTTAACCGGCCAACATTGACCAAGCATCTAAAAAACTTCATTTAAAATTACCGTTGCAGTCTGTCATTTTTAACAATAAAAATTTTGACTTCAAAAAAATAAAAAACATATCCTTTTTCTATTTAAAAAACTGTCATAAATGAAATATATAAAAACAATAAATGTTTGTTTATAACGCGAATTAAGGGTTAGATTTCGTCAATAGCCGCCTGCTTTAGCTGGCGGGCAAATGTTGAATTTCAAATTGGCTTTAGCCAAAATAATAAAAATGTTTTGGCTAAAGCCTTCAATACGAACATATTTTAATCCGTTGGCTAAAGCCAATGGCTATTCAACCCTTAATTCGCATTTATAAACAATTTATAAAAAATATTATAAAAAATTAAACAGTTATTGTTATTTATTATTAATTTTAAGCCAAATTATATTGGAACCGTCAAAAATTAAACTTAAAGGAGAACCCATATATAAGTTGCTGAAACGCAACAAGAACATATTTCCATAAAAACATTATATTACACTGCAATTTTAGAACTGATGCAAATAAATTTACCATTGCTAAAAAATGTAACTGTCAATCATGATTTACTTGATTATAAATCCCATACTGTATTTTTAAAGAAAATATGTCCAAACAACATAATTTACAACATAGATTATACTAAAAACTTGCGATTTTTTTACGGGGAAACAGTGCCGAGTTCTGATTACGAATTCTATCCTGCCGCCAATTTGGTCAATGGTTTTGGAAAGAATGATTAAAAAGTATTGCAAAATGATTTCATCAAATACTAAGGATGAAAAGTAAAATAATAATGAAAAGAAACGTGGATTTTTATCACTAATAATTCATTAAGCTGTATGAAAAAGAACAATTTCATTTTATGTCCATTAACCTCAAAACAAGGGTATTTATGAAAGCTTACAACAAAATATTTATAACCAACAGCTTGCGCTTTTTGTTGCTTGCCGCTATAATTGGCAGTGTGTTGGTGGTAGGTGGCTATTTTTATTACAAGTATTCCGCAAAAGCAATACAGGCTGAAAAAGAAAATGGACTGAAAGCAATTGCAGGATTAAAAATTGACCAACTTGTTCAATGGCATAATGAACGAACTAACAATGCAGAAGCACTTTCATTTTCGCAACTTTTTACGAATGGGGTCGAAAAATGGCTTCAGGATAAAAGCAATAAGGAAAATGAACAGATTATTGCAGAAGCCCTTTCTTTGTCACAAAAAGAACATGAATATGAAAATGTTTCAGTCTTTTCAACAAGTGGAGACCTTTTGCTTTCGGTAGGTTCAAAATTAGAAAAAATTGATGACACCACTTCTAAAATGGTTGTTAAAGCAGCCAAGACAGACAAAATTTATTATTCTGATTTTTATTATTGCAAAGTCCATAATGAAATCCATTATGATATTGTTGCCCCCATCAAAAACGAAAAAAATATCATTATTGCCATCTTAGTGTTTCGGATTGATCCCACACAATATATTTATCCTTTAATCCAATCCTGGCCAACACCAAGCAAATCAGCTGAAACACTGCTGTTTAAGAAAGACGGGGACAGCGTTTTGTACCTTAATGATTTGAGGCACCAAAATAATACGGCATTAAAACTTCGTTTACCTTTAACCCAAAAAGATTTGCCTACCGCACAGGCAATATTGGGCAAAACAGGTATTATTGCGGGGAAAGATTACCGGGGCGTTGACGTGATTTCTTATTTAAGCCCTGTTCCCGAAACCGAATGGTTTATTGCCGCCAAAGTTGATAAAAAAGAAATTTTCGCTGAATTATATTTTAGGGGCATCATCGTTTCCATAGTAATTGCCTTGCTTATACTCTCCTTAACCCTTGGACTTATATGGATTTATCAATTCCGCCAAAAAAGCCTTTACAAAAGTTTATGGCAAGTACAGGAAGAATTCAGAACTACACTTTACAGTATTGGCGATGGGGTTATTTCCACAGACTTAAGTGGGCGCGTTAAGAATATGAATGATGCCGCTGAAAAATTAACCGGTTGGAAAGAAACGGATGCCATAGGAAAAGATTCAACAATTGTTTTCAAAATTATTAACGAAGAAACACGCTCCAAGGTTGAAAACCCTGTTAAAAAAGTATTGAGAGGCATAAAATTTGTAGGACTTGCAAATCATACGCTTCTAATTTCCAAAGATGGAACAGAAACACCCATTGCCGACAGCGGTGCGCCAATTAAAAATGAACAGGGCGAAATTATTGGCGCTGTACTTATATTTAGAGACCAAACTGAAGAAAGGTTGCAGCAAAATCTACTGGAAGTGCGTTTAAAGCTACATGAATTTTCTTCGTCACATTCACTAAATGAAATACTTACAAAAACTTTGGATGAAGTTGAAGTATTGACAAAAAGCAAAATAGGTTTCTACCATTTTGTGCTGCCCGATCAATTAACACTTCAACTTCAAGCATGGTCAACAAAAACAGAAAAAGAATTTTGCAAAGCCGACGGTAAAGGGCTTCATTATAATGTGAGCGAAGCCGGTGTGTGGACTGATTGCATTCATCAAAAAAAACCGGTTATCCATAACGATTATGCATCGCTGCCGCACAAAAAAGGAATGCCCGAAGGCCACGCACAAGTTACGCGAGAGCTTGTTGTCCCAATTTTGCGAAACGACAAAATTGTTGCAGTGCTTGGTGTGGGCAATAAACCTGACGACTATACAGAAAAAGATATTGAAATTGTTGCCTTCATAGCCGATGTGGCTTGGGAAATAGCACAAAAAAAATTAAAAGATGAAGAAATAGAAGAAAGCAACCGCAAGTTTTATACAATGATTAACAACCTTAACGGCGTGGTTTATCGCTGTGCCAATGAAAAAGATAGACCTATGGAATATTTGAGCAATTCCATTTTTAGTTTATCGGGTTATCCCCCTTCCGATTTCATCAACAATAAAATTAGAAACTACAAATCAATTATTCACGCAGCCGACCAAGAAATGGTTTGGGATGAAATACAAACTGCGATAAAACAAAAATTGCCCTATACTTTAGAATATAGAGTCCATACAGCCTTTGGCAAAGAAAAGTGGGTTGTGGAGCGCGGGCTAGGCGTTTTTGTTGATGATAAATTAAGCGCTCTTGAAGGATATATTAACGACATCACAGAACGTAAACTGGCAGAGGAGACATTGCGCAAGAGCGAGGAAAATTTATCCGTAACCCTCAATTCAATTGGTGATGGCGTAATCACTACCGATAGAGATGGATTGGTGGTTGGCATGAATCCTGTAGCCGAAAAACTTTGTGGCTGTGAACAAGCCGCTGCCGCAGGCAAACCATTAACCGATGTTTTTAAAATTGTAAATGCAAGCAGCAGGGAAACGGTTGTTAACCCGGTGAAAATGGTACTTGAAAAAGGGCAAATAGTTGGGCTTGCAAACCATACCGTTTTGATTTCCAAAAATGAAACCGAATACCAAATTGCAGACAGTGCCGCCCCTATCAAAAATAAAGAAGGAGATATTATTGGGGTAGTTTTGGTTTTCTCGGACATAACAGAGAAATATGCAGCAGAAATGGCGTTGAGAGAAAGTGAGGAATTCAGTAGGTTTTTATTGCAAACTATTCCTTTTGGCATGGATATCGTTGACGAGAATGGAATAATCCTATTCCAAAGCGAGAGTTTAAAAAAACACTTTAGCGGGGAGGCAATTGGAAATAAATGCTGGGAATTATACCGCGATGATAAAACCCAATGCCTGGACTGCCCAATAAATGAATCCATTGAGGTGGGCACCACCAAAGTAATAGAATCCGCACCTGTTTTTGGCGGCAAAATATTTGAAATTATTTATACAGGAATGGTGTTTGCAGGCAAAAAAGCATTGCTCGAAATATTTATTGATATCACTGAACGCAAACAAGCTGAAATAGAGTTGACCTTCGCCAAAGAACAAGCACAGAAAAGTGACCGCCTTAAATCTGCCTTTTTGGCCAATATGAGCCATGAAATACGAACCCCTATGAATGGTATTCTGGGCTTTTCCGAACTGTTGAAAGAACCAGAACTTACGACAGAAAAGCAGCAAAAGTATATCAGTATAATTGAAAAAAGCGGTGCGCGAATGCTCAATATCATTAACGATATAGTTGATATTTCAAAAATAGAGGCCGGTCTTATGAAAGTTGAGATGAGAGAGTCTAATATCAACGAACAAATTGAATACATTTATACTTTTTTCAAGCCAGAAATGGAAGCCAAAGGAATACAATTTTCCTGTAAAAATACTTTATCAGTAAAAGAAGCCAATATCATAACAGACCGCGAGAAAGTTTATGCCATCCTTACCAACCTTGTTAAAAATGCAATTAAATACACCGAGCAAGGCACAATAACTTTTGGTTATGAAATAAAAGGAAAATTTCTTGAATTTTTTGTGAAAGATACGGGAATGGGGATTCCTAAAGACAGACAGGATGCAATTTTTGAAAGGTTTATCCAAGCCGATATTTTTGATAAAATGGCACTTCAGGGTGCAGGATTGGGTTTGTCAATTTCTAAAGCCTATATAGAAATGCTTGGCGGAAAAATATGGGTGGACAGTGAAGAAGGAAAAGGAAGCACATTTTATTTCACGCTTCCTTACCAAAATGACTTGGCAATAAAAAACAATATCAAAAAAGTTGCACCGGTTGACAGCCCAGAAAATACGGTTAACAACCTTAAAATACTTATTGTTGAAGATGATGAAACGTCGGAAACACTTATTTCACTTATGGTCGATATCTATAGCAAAGAAATAATAACTGCACATACTGGCATTGAAGCAATTTTGGCTTGCCGCAATAACCCGGATATTGACTTGGTGTTGCTGGATATTCAAATGCCTGAAATGGACGGGTATGAAGCTGTCCGACAAATCCGTCAATTTAACAAAGATGTAATTATTATTGCACAAACAGCTTATGGTTTGTCTGGTGACAGAAAAAAAACTTTAGCCGCTGGCTGTAATGAATACATTTCAAAACCAATAAATAAAAATGAATTGTTTGGTTTAATAAATAAATATTTTAAATAGTCTATTTAAAATCATTGTTGTCCGGTAAAAATTCATTGCAATTTAACAATCCCAATCTTAATCGGCCTTAACAAACAGGTCGCCCCGATGGGGCTTGTTTTTTTAAAATCTATTTTCTACAGACAGGTCGTCCCTCTGGGACTAAAAAAGCTCCATAGGAGCGAAATGTTTGTAGAAAAATGGAAAAATTCAGTATTTAAAGCCCCATCGGGGCGA
>JAUYUA010000061.1 GCA_030694935.1 Lutibacter sp.
GTCCGTTCGGTCACAATTTTGCCTCCTGCTTCCTTCAGATTCTATCTCACGATAGACACCCTTGCGATTGGCTAACGATTCCCATTGGCAGGCTCGTTCGGGATTTGCACCCTATAGATATATGGTATGCGTAGCGCACATAAAGCAAAAAAAAGCTAGCGAATCGCTAGCTTTTTTTGTTTGCCAACTGCCCGCAGGCAGCATCTATGTCTTTCCCCCTGCTTCTTCGCACATTCACAATAATGTCGTTCATTTCCAAAATACTGATATAATCGGAAATAACCTGTGGTTTTGCCTGTTGAAAATTAGGGTCGCCTATTGGGTTGTATTCAATTAAATTTACCTTACACGGAACATATTTACAAAATTTCACCAAGGCCATAATCGCTTCTTTGGTATCGTTAATTCCGTCCCAAACTACATACTCATAAGAAACCCTGTTATTCGTTTTTTCATACCAATATTCCAGCGCCTCTTTTAAATCCTGCAAAGGAAAATCCTTGGTAAATGGCATAATTTTGTTACGAACTTCATCGATTGCCGAATGCAAAGAAACCGCCAAATTAAATTTCACTTCATCATCTGCCAATTTTTTGATCATTTTTGGAATTCCGGAAGTGGAAACCGTAATGCGTTTAGGTGAAATCCCCAAACCTTCTTCAGAAGTTATTTTTTCAATCGCCTTTAATACATTGTTATAATTCATCAATGGTTCACCCATTCCCATAAAAACAATATTCGACAATTTGTGGTTGTAATACAACAAGCTTTCCTTATTTATGGCAGCCACCTGATCGTAAATTTCATCAGGATTTAAGTTTCGCATCTTTTTTAATTGTGCCGTAGCGCAAAAACTGCAATCTAAACTGCACCCAACTTGACTTGATACACAAGCCGTTGTTCTTGACTCCGTTGGAATTAAAACCGATTCCACAATCAAACCATCGTGTAAACGAACGGCATTTTTTACGGTTCCGTCGGCACTGCGTTGCATTAAGTCAACTTCAATATGATTGATCACAAAATGAGCTTCCAACATTTGACGTGTTTCCTTTGAAATATTGGTCATGTCTTCAAAAGAATGCGCGCTTTTAACCCACAACCATTCATAAACCTGATTTCCCCTAAATTCCTTGTCGCCTTTTTCCACAAAAAATTCACGCAATTGGGTTTTGGTTAAAGCACGGATGTCCTTTTTTTTAATCATTTTAAACAGGGTTTATAAAAAGATTCCCGCAAAAGGCGGGAATTTAATTATTTAAAAAACAGTTTTTTATTATGAACTGATCTTGACTTTTTTGATTGAAGCGAAAAAGTCAAGATGAGTTCTATATAATTAACATCGCATCACCGTACGAGTAAAATTTATATTTTTCTTTCACGGCTTCTTCATAAGCTTCCATTAAGAAATCGTAACCAGCAAAAGCGGCTGCCATCATCATTAAAGTAGATTTTGGCGTATGGAAATTGGTTACCATACAATTTGCTATGCTAAAATCGTAAGGAGGAAAAATAAATTTATTGGTCCAGCCGTTATATGAATTTAAGTGATTGTTGGATGAAACAGCACTTTCAATACCGCGCATTACCGTTGTGCCAACAGCGCAAATTTTTCTTTTTTGATCGATGGATCTGTTCACAATATCAACAGCGTCCTGCGTAATAATCAAACGCTCAGAATCCATTTTATGTTTGGATAAATCTTCAACTTCAACAGGATTAAAAGTCCCCAAGCCAACATGCAAAGTGATTTCCGCAAAGTCAATTCCTTTAATTTCCAAGCGTTTCATTAAATGCTTGGAGAAATGCAATCCAGCAGTTGGTGCTGCAATGGCGCCTTCATGTTTTGCATAAATTGTTTGGTATCGTTCTTCATCTTCTTTTTCAACAGCTCTTTTAATATATTTTGGCAAAGGTGTTTCTCCCAATTCCTCCAATTTTTGTCGGAATTCTTCATAAGAGCCATCATATAAAAAACGCAATGTTCGTCCTCTTGAGGTGGTATTGTCAATGACTTCAGCTACCAAGCTTTCATCGTCACCAAAAAATAATTTGTTTCCGATTCTTATTTTACGAGCCGGATCAACCAATACATCCCACAACCTGCTTTCCGCATTTAATTCTCTTAATAAGAACACCTCAATACGCGCACCTGTTTTTTCCTTTTCACCGTACATTCTGGCTGGAAAAACTTTGGTATTGTTTAAGATCATTAAATCCCCTTCATCAAAATAATTGATTATTTCTTTAAAACTATGGTGTTCAATGGTTTTCTTTTTTCTATCCAAAACCATTAACCTCGATTCATCCCTATTTTCTGCCGGATATTCTGCCAATAACTCTTCTGGTAAATCGAACTTAAATTTTGATAATTTCATGTATTTATTTTAATTGTTTTTTATTGATCATCTGAACCAAACTTTTTATAATTCCTTAGATATGAAATTTTTTTTCGCCTGTTCCACCAATGTTTTTCTATAGAACGAGGGCAAAGATACAACATCCGTATAGGCGTTGTCAAGTGTTTTAGAATAAAAGTTTGTTTTGCAGTCTTTTAACGGCTAATTTGGGCAAAATCTTCCCAAAAAGTCGGATAAGATTTTGAAACAACGCCAGCATCTTCAATTTCAATGGCAACTTTTACGGCCAAAGGCGCAAAAGCCATGGCCATTCGGTGGTCATCATAAGTGGCAATACTGATGTTTTCATTTATGTTGGTTGATGGCTTTAAATGCAACGTTTCATTTGTAATATGCACTTCAGCTCCTAATTTTTCAAGTTCTGTTTTTAAAGCTACCAACCTGTCGGTTTCCTTTATTTTTAGGGTATGAAGACCTGTTAAATAACATTCAATTCCCAAACCGAAACAAGTTACAGCAATTGTTTGCGCAATATCCGGCGCGTTAATCAGGTTTAAAGTTAAAGGTTTAAGATTTAAGGTTTGTTTATTTTTTAAAATGATGGTGTTTTCGTTAAATTCGGTAGAAACTCCTAAATTCTCATAAATTACAGCCAATGCAGAATCGCCCTGCAAACTATTTTTTTTGTAAGACGACAAGGTTATTTCTGAATTCGGACTAAGCGCGCACAAACTGTAAAAATAAGAAGCCGAACTCCAATCTGATTCTACGGTAACAGTCGTTGGTTCAATGGTTGGCTTCGGTTTTACAGTAATCAAATTTCCTTCCCAAACATAGTCGATACCCAATTCTACCAACAATGCTAGTGTCATTTTTATGTATGGAACAGAAGTGACTTCGCCTTTAAATTTTAATTTGAGTCCGTTTTGCAAAGTTGGCGCAATTAACAACAAGGCCGAAATGTATTGGCTGCTTACATTTCCTTCAATTTCAACAAAATCCTTTGTCAGTTTTTTTCCAGAAATTTTTAATGGCGGAAAACCTTCTTTTTCTAAATATTGAATATTGGCACCTAATGAAATTAAGGCTTCAACCAAAATTTTTACGGGCCGGTCTTTCATTCTTGGAGATCCGGTAAGCACAATTTCACTGCCCTCTTTTACCGAAAAATAAGCTGTTAAAAAACGCATTGCCGTTCCGGCATGTCCAATATTTATTTCAGATGAATTGCTTTTTAGCGCTTTTTGCATCAATTCGCTGTCATCGGAATTTGAAATATTTTCAATCGTTAAATTCGGATAAAACTGTTGTAAAATCAACAATCGGTTTGTTTCGCTTTTTGATCCTGTAATTTGAATATTTCCAATCACAGTTTTGTTTATTTTATTGATTTTCAACGATTCCATCCTAGTATAATTAGTTGCTTTAAATAAAATTATTTTTAATAGATTTACGATTCAGTTTATTTTCAATTATTTCAACCAAACATTATGAAAAAATACATTTTATTTTTTGGCTTTTTGTTTTTTCTTTCAGCCCACAAAGTTAACGCACAAAAAACAGTATCCAAATTTAGTGAAGAATTTTACAAATCTGTTGAATGGCGTAATATTGGTCCGTTCCGCGGCGGCAGAAGTGCTGCGGTAACTGGCGTTCCAAACAAGGCAAATCTCTACTATTTTGGGGCAACAGGCGGCGGCGTATGGAAAACTACGGATGCCGGAAACACTTGGAGTTCTATTTCCGACGGATTTTTTGGAGGCTCTGTTGGCGCTATTGCCGTAAGTGAATCCGACAATAATGTAATTTATGTTGGCAATGGCGAAAAAACGGTTCGCGGCAATGTTTCTTCAGGCGACGGCATGTGGAAATCGGTTGATGCCGGTAAAAATTGGGAACATATTGGCTTAAAAAATTCACGCCATATTCCACGCGTAAGAATTCACCCTAAAAATCCGGATATCGTATTTGCTGCTGTTTTGGGTGATTTGTATAAATCTACAGAGGAAAGAGGCGTTTACAAATCGATTGACGGCGGAAAAACGTGGAAAAAAGTATTATTTTCCAATGCTGATGCAGGCGCAATCGATTTAATAATTGACCCGACCAATTCACGAATTTTATATGCCACAACCTGGAATGTAAGAAGAACGCCATACAGTTTATCCAGTGGTGGTGGAGGTTCTGCATTGTGGAAAAGTACGGATGAAGGGGAAACCTGGAAAAATATTTCAGCAAATGAAGGTTTGCCAAAAGGAATTTGGGGCATTGCCGGCATTGCTGTTTCTCCCTTAAATTCAGATGTTGTTTGGGCTTTAATTGAAAATAATGATGGTGGTGTTTATAAATCCATCGATGCCGGAAAAACCTGGAAACTGATTAACAGCGACCGTGAATTGCGCCAACGCGCCTGGTATTACACCCGAATTTATGCCGACACACAAGATGAAAACACGGTTTATGTTTTAAACGTCAATTACCATCAATCTAAAGATGGCGGCAAAACTTTTAAATCCTTTGAAGCTCCGCATGGCGATCACCATGATTTATGGATTGCTCCTGAAGACAATCTGCGGATGATTATTGGCGATGATGGTGGTGCGCAAATAAGTTTTGATGCCGGAGAAAATTGGAGTACTTATCACAACCAGCCAACTTCCCAATTTTACAGAGTGGTAACCGATGACCATTTTCCGTACAGAATTTATGGCGCGCAGCAAGACAATTCAACCGTAAGAATATCTCACAGAACAAATGGCGGAAGCATTGAAGAGAGTGATTGGGAAAGCACCGCTGGCGGTGAAAGCGCCCATATCGCCGTAGACCCCCTAAATAACGATATTGTTTATGGCGGAAGTTATGGCGGATTGCTAACCAGAGTCAATCACAAAACCAATGAAACCAGGGCTATCAACGTTTGGCCTGATGATCCTATGGGCCATGGTGCTGAAGGCATGAAATATCGATTTCAGTGGAATTACCCTATTTTCTTTTCGCCTCACAATAAAAACAGGTTGTATGCCGCTTCAAACCACTTGCATGCAACAACCAACGAAGGACAATCCTGGGAGATTATTAGCCCAGATTTAACCAGAAATGATCCAAAAACTTTAGGCGTTTCGGGCGGCCCAATTACCAAAGATAACACTGGCGTGGAATATTACGGAACTATTTTTGCCGCTGTGGAATCTCCTTTTGAAAAAGACTTGATTTGGACAGGCTCTGATGACGGTTTGGTTCATATCACCCGCGACGGCGGAAAAAACTGGACAAATGTGACACCTAAAAAAATGCCGGAATGGATGATGTTCAATTGCATTGAAGTTGATCCTTTTACGCCTGGCGGTGCTTATATTGTTGGTACGCGCTATAAATTGGGAGATTATACGCCATATATTTATAAAACGGAAGACTATGGAAAAACATGGAAATTACTGACAAACGGAATCGCTTCGGAACATTTTACAAGAGCTTTAAGAGCCGATCCTAAAAGAAAAGGATTGCTGTATGCAGGTACCGAAAATGGCATGTATATAAGTTTTAATGACGGAATTAATTGGGGACCTTTTCAACTGAATTTACCCATTGTTCCTATAACAGATTTGGCAGTTAAAAACAATAATTTAATTGCGGCAACACAAGGTCGTTCCTTCTGGATCATTGACGATTTAACGCCTTTTCATCAAATTGATGAAACCCTAATTTCCAAAGATTTTTTCCTTTACAAACCGATGGACAGTTACAGAATGGGCGGAAGCGACCGCAAATCAAAAACTGCTGGACAAAATCATCCCGGTGGTGTATTGGTGAATTATTATATGAAAAATGTTGCCGAAAACGACACCATAAGTATCTCTGTATATGAAAATTCAGGAAAACTCATTAAAACTTTTTCAACCAAACCCGACGATAAGAAAAATGAAGAATCTTTAAAAGTTAAAAATGGCGCCAACCAGTTTAAGTGGAATATGCAATATCCTGACGCCGAAAAAATAAAAGGAATGATTTTATGGTGGGCATCTTTACAAGGACCGAAGGCATTGCCGGGAACCTATAAAATTCAATTAAGCAAAAATGGAAAACAGGTTTCTGAACAAAATTTTAACTTGTTAAAAGATCCAAAAAGCAATGCAACAACAGAAGATTTAAAGGCTCAATTTGATTTTATTATTGAAATTCAGGAAAAATTGACTGAAATTCATAAAACCTTGAAAAATATTACCAAAATAAGGGAACAAATCAATCTGCTGAAAGCATCAATAATTGATAAGGAGAAAAATAAGGAAATTGTTGAACTGGCAGATAAAATTGTAAAAGAAATGACAATCATTGAAAATGAATTGTATCAGACAAAAAGCAAAAGTTCACAAGATCCGCTTAACTTTCCAATTAAGTTAAACAACAAATTGGCACATTTAAATTCGCTGAGTTCCATTGGAGACTACAAACCTACGGACCAGTCGGTTGAATTTAAAAAAGAAATTACCCAATTAATAGATGTGGAACTGGCAAAAATTAATGCCATTTTTGAAAATGATGTGAAAATTCTGAACAAAAAAGTAAAGGAAAGCGATATAGAATTAATCAATTTAAATTAATAAAAATACAGCTGCCTAAAAAATTGGTTTAACCGCAATGCTCGCAAAGAAGGCGCAATGTTCGCAAAATGTTAAGTTATAAAAATTAACACTTTTCGTTCCTTGCGAAAAGCCTGACATCTTTTGATGTTAAAATATAATTTATTTTTAGACAGCCTCTTTATTTTTTAATAAACTTGTAATAACCCGCCATAAGCAGCCCGTAAACAAGTGCCATCACCAACTGAATTGTCACAAATGGCATCCAGGTTTCTGCAGAAAAATATTCTGCAATCATACCTGAAACTCCGCTATTTTTAAAGATTGAAATGATAATTTTCAGGATGGTGACCACCACAAAAAAGATCAATGCAAATCGAACGGTCAATTTTAAAAACGACTGATTTTTATAAGGATTCATTTATTTTAATTTTTTATTATTTTGATGACGGTCGTGATCTCGTTTTGTTTTTATATCCATTTTTTTATCGAAGGCCGCCTGTAAATCAACACCGGTCTGATTTGCCAAACACAAAACCACAAAAACCACATCGGCCAATTCTTCGCCCAAATCTTTTCCTTTATCGCTTTCCTTTTCGCTTTGTTCGCCATAACGCCTCGCAATAATTCGCGCCACTTCACCAACTTCTTCAGTCAATTGCGCCATATTGGTCAATTCATTAAAATAACGGACTCCATGTTCTTTTATCCAATTGTCAACGACAAGTTGTGCGTTTTTAATCTCCATTTTTGTTGTTTTTACTGAAGTTCAAAGATAGTGAACTTATTAAATTATTAGTGCCTAAAGTTTGGAGTGCCTAAAATGCCTAAAGGTATATTATTCCAAAATCTGAAATGACACAAAAGTTTGTGGTTTATAATTTTTATTGACAAAATCAAATTAAATCATTGTTGTCCGGTAAAAATTCATTGCAATTTAACAATCTTAATCGGTCTTAACAAACAGGTCGCCCCGATGGGGCTTGTTTTTTTGAAAAACTATTTTCTACAAACAGTTCGTCCCTCTGGGACTAAAAAAGCTCCATAGGAGCGAAATGTTTGTAGAAAAACGGGAAAATTCAGTATTTAAAGCCCCATCGGGGCGACCTGATTGTTTTGAAAAATATAACCGGACAATAATGAAATTAAATAAAAAAATAAAAATTTTACTTCACAAAAGCCGTCTTTCGTTTTTTTTTAACTCTAAGTACTCGAAACTTTAGGCACTCTAAGTACTTGTTTTTTGTTGACTTTTTACTTTTTGAGATAGCTTAGAAAGGTTTCTCTTGAAATTTCATCGGCTCCCAGACTTGCCAAATGCGCATTATAAACCTGGCAATCTATCAATGTATAATGTTCTTTTTCCAGTTTTTGAACCAAATAAATAAAGGCAAATTTTGAAGCATTGCTTACCTTGCTGAACATACTTTCCCCGCAAAAAACGTGTCCTAAATCGATGCCGTACAAACCGCCAACCAATTCATCTCCTTCCCAAACCTCCACCGATTTTGCCACACCCAATTGGTGTAAATTAATATAGGCCTGTTCCATTTCATCGGTGATCCACGTTCCGCCCTGACCTTCTCTGTAACTATTTTTACAGTTAGCAATGACTTCCGAAAAATTTTGATTGAAGGTTGCCCTAAATTGATTTTTTCGAATGATTTGCTTCATGCTTTTCGAAATTTTAAGGTTTTTTGGAAACAAAACCATTCTTGGATCGGGGCTGTACCAAATAATGGGTTCTCTCGGATTGTACCAAGGGAAAATTCCGCTTTTATAGGCAAGCAACAATCTTTCGGCAGATAAATCGCCTCCAATGGCCAATAAACCATTTTTATCCGCCAAATTTACCGAAGGAAATACCAAATCTTTTGAAAGCAAATACATTCCTAATTATTTTTTTTACAAATATAACCAAACAAAAAAAGAGAAAAACCTGGGTTTTTCTCTTTTTAATACTATTTAAACCGACTTAAAACGGTAAATCATCCGGTTCACTGTCGTCTACTTCTGTAGTGGTTTCAAATTTAGCAGGTGGTGCTGTTGGTTTTGCTCCAGGAGCACCTTCCGCTTGTGCTGCTTCTATTCTCCATCCTTGAATTGAGTTAAAATAAACAGCTTCTCCCTGCGGATTGATCCATTCCCTTCCTCTTAAATTGATGGATACTTTTACGTCTTGCCCAACTTGATAACTATTTAATAAATCACATTTATCTTGCACAAATTCTACCATCAACGGTTGTGGATATTGTTCATTTGTAGTAATTACCAATTCTCTTTTTCTAAAACCACTTGCCCCAAAGGTTTTAGGTTCATCAATTTTTTTAATTTTTCCTATAATTTCCATATTTCTAATTATTGTATTAAAAGTACTTTCCAAGCACTCGACACTTCGTTTTTTTCTAAAAGCGCTTTCGCAAATGTATGTTTTTTCACTGTATTAATTCCAATATATTCCGAATGTTCTTTCGCAAACTTATCAACATCTGCTTCAGAAGGAATCATTTCTAAATTGGCCAACATTCCCAAATCATTTCCTGTTAAGATGGGGCTGTTTCTTATTTCAGAAGGAATGGCATCAACCCCAATTCCCAGCGTTGTCAGTGGTTTTGGTATTTCAAAAAAACCTTCCCGTGCGCGTGAATACAAGCTTCCTCCGGCCCTTGCCACCAAATCTAATTTGAATTGGTTGATAGTTCCATCTTCAAGCAAATACTCTTTTTTTATGTGCAATTTCACCACTTCGCAAATGATCAAATTTCCTGCACCGCCTTCTGTGCCAAGTTCCACTATTTCTTTAACCTTGCACTCAAATTGTATGGGCGATTCTCCAACCCTGAACGGTTTCACCTTTTCAGAAGGCAACATGGTAAAACCCGCTTTTAAAAACTCATTGACACCCTCGGGATATTCGCTGCTCGCCAACGACATTTGATGAACAATATCATAGTTCACCACATTAATCACCACTTCTTGAGTCGCTTTTACATTTTCCAACGTGTGTTTTGTGGTGTTATCCCGAACACGGCGCGCTGGTGAAAATATTAAAATGGGCGGATTTGCACTAAAAACATTAAAAAAACTAAAGGGCGATAAATTAGGCTTTCCAAGTGCATCAAGCGTGCTTGCAAAGGCAATCGGGCGTGGCGCAATGGCGCTTTGCAAATATTCCTGCAACTTAACTGTTGATATGTCATTTGGATCTATGCTTAGCATCTATTTTCATTTTTAACAAATATAAATATTTCAAGGTTAAAATAATATAGATTTTATTTTTAAGTTATAGTAACTTATACTTTATATTTGATTATGGCTTCACAAAAGAATACTCAGATAATTCGTTGGACAGTAATTTTGTCCTCATTTATCATTGTGGCCCTCATTCTTTGGAATACGTATGATTTTTTTCAGAAATTTAAACACGAGGAACGCTCCAAAATGGAAATTTTAGCGAAAGCTTATGAACGTTTCAGCAGCGCCAGCCTAAATACCGATATTTCTCTTGAAGCTAAAATTATCAGCAACAATCATAATATCCCAATGATTATTACTGATGAAAAAGACAGCATCACCGAATGGTCCAATTTAGATTCGCTTAAAATAAAAAAGAAAAACTATTTAGAAAAACAGCTTTTTTTGATGAAAAGCCAAAACAATCCCATCACAATTAGCTATAAAGGAGAAGACTTAAAGCAATATATTTACTACCGCAATTCCGATTTATTGACCAAACTCAAATATTATCCCGTAGCGCTGATTCTTATTTTATTTTTATTTGCCAGCGTTATTTACCTGTTTTTTAAATCGAATAAAGTGGCGGAACAAAACAAACTTTGGACCGGAATGGCCAAAGAAACTGCCCATCAAATTGGCACGCCTTTATCATCGCTGCTGGGTTGGATTGAAATTTTACGACTGGAAAACACCAATGAAAACACCATAAAAGAAATTGAAAATGATGTGCAAAGACTAAATACTATTGCAGAAAGATTTTCGAAAATTGGCTCTATTCCCGAATTAAAAGAACAAAATGTGGTGGAAGCAACCAACGATTCGTTTGAATATCTCAAATTAAGAAGCTCCAAACAAGTTGTTTTTAACTTTGATTCCTCAAAAAAAGAAATTTATGCCAAAATAAACCTGCAATTGTTTAGCTGGGTGATCGAAAATTTGGTAAAAAACGCCATTGATGCCATGGAAGGAAAAGGAAAAATAACACTTCTAATAACTGAAAACAATAAAAATGTAACCATCACCATTGCAGATACAGGAAAAGGAATCCCAAAACATTTGCAACACGAAATTTTTACGCCTGGTTTTACCACCAAAAAACGCGGCTGGGGATTGGGATTGTCACTCGCAAAACGAATTATTGAAGATTACCACAACGGTAAAATCGCTGTTTTAAAATCGGAATTAGGCAAAGGAACCACTTTTGCGATTACGATGAAAAAATAATGTTACAAATTAGCTGCAATCGCTTTGGCAATCACTTCAAATTCCGCTGGCTTCAAGGTTACTTTATGCATAAATTGAATGTCCTGCATCGCTTCCAAAGGAATTAAATGTACATGAACGTGAGGCACTTCCAATCCAATTACGGCCATTCCAACGCGTTTGCACGGAATTGTTTTTTCCAGTGCAATGGCAATCTTTCGTGAAAAACGCATTAAGCCATTGTAGGTTTCCTCATCCAATTCAAAAAGTTTGTTAGCTTCCTTTTTTGGCACCACCAATGTATGGCCTTTTGCATTCGGATTTACATCCAAAAAGGCATAAAAATCGTTGTTTTCGGCAACTTTGTAGGATGGGATTTCACCATTAATTATTTTTGTGAATAGTGTGCTCATGGTTTTATTTTTACCCAAAATTAATAAACCCTTTCCAATTAAAAAATTGAAAAGGATTTATATACAATATTTTACAAAAAATTATCCTCTGGTAATTTCCAAAATCTCAAATTCCATAACGCCGCTAGGCACCTCAATTTCGGTAATGTCCCCAACTTTTTTACCCAACAAACCTTTACCTATCGGTGAATTTACCGACAGTTTTCCTTCTTTCAAATTTGTTTCGGAATCGGCCACCAAAATATATTTAAATTCGGCTTTGGTCACCGTGTTTTTTAATCTCACCGTTGAATGTATCAACACTTTTGAAGTATCCAACAACGATTCATCAACTATTCTTGCATTGGAAAGCACTTCTTTTAATTTGGCGATTTTCAACTCCAACATAGATTGTTCCTCTTTGGCGGCGTGGTATTCGGCATTCTCGCTTAAATCTCCTTTATCTCTTGCTTCAGCAATATCATTACTTATTCTTGTGCGTTCAACACGCTCCAAAAACTCCAATTCATCCTTTAGTTTTTTCAACCCTTCTTCTGTATAATACGAAATATTACTCATAACTTACTGTTTTAATAAATACAAAAATCTCACAACTGGAAACCCAGAATGAGATTTAACACAAATGTACAAAATATTTGTAAATTGCAACCGTTATCCAAAAAACTTGATGTTATAACTATGCGAAAGTTATTTTTATTGTTAGCGCTTGCCCTATTTTTTTCTTGCGAAAAGAACGACACCAACGATATTTTGCCCGATGTTTATGTAGATGAAACCATCAATTTAAATTTACCGCAATACATTAATCTTCAAACACCAAGCGGATTTGCCTATACAAATGGCGGAATTAAAGGAATTGTCATTCAAAATACAGGCATTGGAAATCCGCCGTATAAAGCATTTGACAGAGCCTGTCCAAATAACGACTGCGCAACGCCTATGAATTTTGACGGAAGTTTAAAATTAAAATGCCCTTGCGACAACAGTGAGTACAGCATTATAGACGGCTCGCCGCAAACAGCTGGAAATAAACATTTTGCAAGAGAATATCGTGTGATTGTTCTAAACCAATCAACCTTAAATATTAGGAATTTTTAACTATTTATGGTGAACTTTTCTTAATTTAAATGATTTTTTTGGCGTTCCCCGCCAACTGGCGGGTCGGGCAATTCGCTGCAATCTTTTTTACTTCGCCAAAAGGCGAATCAAAAAAGGATTTCCGCTGCTTTCCCTAACGCAGATTTCGCGAATGATTCATAATTTTCATTTAAACTTTATAAATTGTTGTAATTATTAAAATTTAGCAATCTTTATTAAAAACAGATTGGTATTTTTGTGGCAAACCTATAAAAGTGAAAAATTATTTCTCATCAAATTTTAGATTGGGTGTATTGGGTGGCGGACAATTAGGAAAAATGTTGTTGGCCGAAACCCAAAAATTCGATATTTACACCTGTATTTTAGACGCAGCAAGCGATGCCCCCTGCGCACAAATTTGCAACGAATTTCACCAGGGAAGTTTAATGGATTTTGATACCGTTTACAACTTCGGCAAAAAAGTGGATTTGTTAACCATTGAAATTGAACACGTAAATATTGATGCACTTTTAAAACTTGAAAAAGAAGGTCTTGCCATTTATCCGCAGCCAAGCATTTTGAAAATTATTCAGCATAAAGGAAAACAAAAAGATTTTTTCAAAGAAAATAACATCCCAACAGCTGCACATAAACGATTTTCATCACTGGTAGCATTAAAAAAAGAAGCTTTAACGTATCCTTTTGTCTGGAAATCGGCGCAATTTGGCTATGACGGCACTGGTGTTAAAATCGTTAGAAATGTTGCTGATTTAAATTCATTGCCTGATAATGAGTCGATCACAGAAGCATTAATTCCGTTTAAAAATGAATTGGCCGTCATTGTTGCCAGAAATAAAAACGGAGAAATAAAAACATATCCTGTTGTTGAAATGGAATTCCATCCTGAAGCCAACCAAGTGGAATACGTTATTTGCCCGGCCAGAATTTCTGAAGAAGTCGCTAAAAAAGCCACAAAAATTGCCTTACACGTTGCGGAAGCTTTTTCGCATATTGGCTTGTTGGCAGTGGAGCTTTTTCAAACGGAAGATGACGAAATTTTGGTAAATGAAGTGGCGCCACGCACACACAACAGCGGCCACTACAGCATTGAAGCATCTTACACAAATCAGTTTGAGCAGCACTTGCGCAGTATTTTAAATTTGCCTTTAGGAAATACCGACAGCAAAGTTGCCGGAATTATGGTAAATTTGGTGGGTGAAGAAGGTTTTTCGGGTGATGTGATTTATCAAAATATAGAAAAAATTCTTGAAATGAAAGGCGTAACGCCACACCTTTACGGTAAAAAACAAACAAGGCCTTTCAGAAAAATGGGCCACGTAACCATTGTGAACAACAATTTAACCGAAGCGCGCAACATTGCGGAAGAAGTTAAAAACACCATTAGGGTAATTAGCAAGTAATCATAGGAATTTGATTTGTGGGTTTTCAATTTTCAGTCTTTTAATTTTTAAATTTTCAACAAAATGAGCAAAGTAGGAATTATTATGGGAAGCATTTCAGATCTTCCAATTATGCAACTGGCTATCGCTATTTTACAAAGTTTTAACATTGAAACCGAAGTGGATATTGTATCCGCCCACCGAACTCCAGAAAAACTTTTTGACTACGCAAAAAACGCACATACCCGCGGAATTTCGGTGATTATTGCCGGTGCCGGCGGTGCTGCGCATTTGCCTGGAATGGTGGCTTCAATGAGTCCGTTACCCGTTATTGGTGTTCCCATAAAATCGAGAAATTCCATCGATGGCTGGGATTCTGTGCTGTCAATTCTTCAAATGCCTAGCGGTGTTCCCGTAGCAACCGTTGCTTTAGACGGCGCTGAAAATGCCGGTATTTTGGCCGCACAAATTATTGGCAGTTCAGATAAAAAAGTGCTGGATAAAATAATTCTTTACAAAGAAGCCTTAAAAGCCAAGGTTTATAAAGCTTCAGAGGAACTAAAAAATAAAAAAATTTAAGTTTCATTTTAAAAAAATATTCAATCTTTCAACATTTCATAATGAGCAATCCATTATTAGCTGATTTTAATACCCCATTTTCAACAGCGCCATTTTCGAAAATTAAAAATAAGCATTTTAAACCTGCATTTATTGAAGGCATTCAACTGGCGAAAGCTGAAATTGACGCCATCACAAACAACAACGCAGCGCCCACTTTTGAAAACACGATGGAAGCATTGGAATTTGGCGGAGAAAAACTGGATCGGATTTCCAGTATCTTTTTCAATCTAAATTCTGCCGAAACCAGTGAAGAAATTCAAAAAATTGCCCAAGAAATATCACCAATACTTTCTGAATTCGCCAATGACGTTAAATTGAATGAGCCATTGTTTAGAAGGGTTAAGCAAATTTATGAGGAAAAAGATTCACTTAATTTAACCAAAGAGCAAGATACTTTATTAACCAAATCTTATAAAAGTTTTGTCAGAAACGGAGCAAATTTAAATGAAAAGGATAAAATAGATTTGCGAAAAATTGACATGGAACTTTCCAAATTAAAATTGACTTTTGGAGAGCATGTTTTGGCCGAAACAAATGATTTTGAACTTCACTTAACCGATGAAAATGATTTAAAGGGTTTGCCAGAAAATACCATTGAAGCGGCACAATTGGCCGCTAAAGAAAAAAATAAGGATGGCTGGGTTTTTACGCTGGATTATCCGAGTTACATTCCATTTATGATGTATGCGGATGACAGAAATCTAAGAAAAAAAATGGCTGTTGCCTTTGGCGCAAAAGCATTCAGAAACAATGAAAATGACAACCAGAAAACTTTATTAAACATTGTAAAACTTCGACATAAAAGAGCCAATTTATTGGGTTATAAAACGCATTCACACTTTGTTTTGGAAGAGCGAATGGCCGAAAATCCAAAAATCGTCAATGACTTTTTAGAAGACCTGCTCGTAAAAGCAAAACCTGCCGCAGAAGCAGAGTTTAAAAACCTGTCGGATTTTGCGAAAAAAGACGGCATTAAAAAACTTCAAAAATGGGATAGTGCTTATTATTCGGAAAAATTGAAAAAAGCGCTTTTCGATTTGGAAGAAGAACAGTTAAAACCTTATTTTAAATTGCAAAATGTGATTGAAGGCGTATTTGCAGTCTCCAACAAATTATACGACTTGGTATTTGAGGAAATTTACACTGTCGATAAATATCATGAAGATGTTAAAACCTTCAAAGTAAATGATACTTCAGGTAATTTCATTGCCATTTTATATGCCGATTTTTTCCCGAGAAAAGGTAAACGCGACGGTGCGTGGATGACTTCTTTTAAAAGCCAGTGGATAAAAGACGGCGAAAACTCCAGACCGCACATTTCAATTGTTTGCAATTTTACCAAACCTACGGAAACCAAACCTTCTTTATTGACTTTTAATGAAGTGACCACCTTGTTTCACGAATTTGGGCACGCCTTGCACGGAATGTTGGCAAATACCACCTATCCAAGTTTATCGGGAACAAATGTTTTTTGGGATTTTGTGGAACTGCCAAGTCAATTGTTAGAAAATTGGTGTTATGAAAAAGAAGCCTTGAACCTGTTTGCAAAACACTATGAAACCAATGAGCCAATTCCGATGGAATTGATTGATAAAATTAAACAATCGTCTAATTTTTTAGAAGGAATGCAAACTTTACGTCAACTGAGTTTGGGAATGTTGGATATGAATTATCACGCAAAAGATCCTTCAGAACTAAAAGACGTAAAGGAATTTGAAACTTTGTCTTTTAAAAATACCCAATTATTTCCTGAAATCAAAGAGAACTGTATGAGTACTTCTTTTTCACATATTTTTCAGGGCGGTTATTCATCCGGTTATTATTCTTACAAATGGGCTGAAGTTTTAGATGCAGATGCGTTTGCTTACTTTTTGGAAAATGGAATTTTTGACAAATCTACCGCACAAAAATTCAAAGAAAATGTTTTGTCAAAAGGCGGCACCGACAAACCTATGAAATTGTATGTAAATTTTAGAGGCAAAAAACCAAACAACACCGCTTTATTAAAAAGAGCCGGATTGCTGAAATAAACAATATCGGGTATTATATATAAGCAAAAAGCGCATTCTTATTAAAAATGCGCTTTTTGTTATTATGATGATTTTTCAAAAAAGAAGCAGCCGTAACGATATCTTGAGAAATTGTCGTCCCCACAACGGTAGTATAATCAAGGATATATAGATGTTACGACTGCTATTTTTTGTGCGTCATTGCGAAGTTTTTGCAAAAAACTGTGGCAATCTGCTATTTCTTTGTTTCTATTTCATTTTTAAAATAATGAACTCTGTTCTTCTGTTTAACTGGTGCTCTTCATCAGAGCATTTTACGCCGTTTGAACATTTATTAACCAACTGGCTTTCACCAAATCCTTCATATTTTGGGATTCTCTTGGCATCAATACCTTTTGAGATGATATAATTGTAGGTGGATTTTGCTCTTCTGTTTGACAGTTTCATGTTATAATTGTCGTCTGCCCTACTGTCGGTATGTGATTCTAATCTAATCACCATTCCAGGATATCTGTTCATCAAGGCAACCACTTTATCTAACTCAATTGCAGCATCTGGCCTGATGTTGGATTTGTCCAAATCAAAATAAATTGTTTCTAAATCAGCCAAAATAACCACGTCCTCTATCGGCGACATCGGAATGTTTAAATCAACGATCAGTTCCCTTTCTTTTTCAAGTCCAAAAGAATTGAATTCCTTTTGTACGTCCTGATATTTTACTTTGGATCCTTTCAATACAAAATCTTTGTCCCTGTCTATCAAATGTTCGTAGGCACCGTCAGCTTCTGTAATAAAATAGGCAATTTCTTCTCCGTTTTTACGCGCTAAAACCACTTTTGCGCCAGCCACAGGTTCTCCGTTTATGGCATCAAAAATACGTCCTTTCAAAGTCAGCGGCGGAATTCTGGTAAAGGCATAAATGTCATCGCCGCCCATGCCACCGTCCCTGTTGGAAGAAATATATCCGTTAAGTCCGTCTAGCGACAAATAATAGGCAAAATCATCTTTCTCGCTGTTGATTGGCTCGCCTAAATTGATCACGTTCACAATGTTACCGTTCTGGTCTTTTACCGCTGCAAATATGTCCAAAAGCCCAGCGCCGACGTGATCATCGGAAGAAAAATACAAAGTTCCTTCCTCTGAATGAATGAAAGGAAAAGATTCATTTCCTTCTGTGTTTACAATGTTTCCTAAATTTTTTGGCGTTCCCAATGAACCGTCAGGATTCACATCGCTCACATAAATATCTGTTCCGCCTATGCCTCCTGGCATATCGGATGAGAAATAAAGTTTTTTGCCATCTTGGCTTAACGATGGGTGGTACACAATATAGTTGGCATTGTTAAGGTTGGACGGTTTTACGTTGGTCCATTTACCGTTAACCAAATCGGCACTGTAGATACCCATTAGCATCACACCTTTGCTGTTTGTGATTTTCTTGCTGTCGTGATAATTGTTTCTCGAAAAGTACATTTTGGTACCATCAGCGTTAAAAGTTGCGGGTCCGTCGTGGTGAATCGTATTCACATCACCTTCCAGTTTTTTGGTATTTGCTGTTGAAGCGCCTTCCATTGGAGTCTGGTACATATCCAACAGTGGCTGTCCGTCCCAGGCGTACAATCTTTTTACCGAAACGCCTTCATCACTTGAGGAAGTGAACACTATCTGGTCGTTTAGCATCACTGCGCCAAAATCGTTGTATTTACTGTTGAAGTTTACTTTTTTTAGGAAGTTCTTCTCTCTTGCATTAAAGATGCCGCTTGCCAAATCATCATTTTCGAAAAACCGTTTAACCCGTGTGTCTTCTTGATTGCCGGCGTCACTGTATTTCTTCATCCACTCTTTTGATGCTTCATACTGTCCGTTGGCCCTTAAGGTCTGCGCATAGTACAAATAATATTCCGACGGAACATTTGGCTGTTGAACCACTTTCTCATAAATTGGCAACGCTTTTTCCGGTTGGCGAAGCATAATGTAGGCATCACCCAATTGTCGCATTGCGTAATATTTGTTGAAGCTCGTATCCACGAGTTTTTCATAGGTTCCGATTGCCTTTACAAACGAAAAGTCATTGAATTGTCTTTCCGCTTTCTTTTGTCTTGCTGTCTGACCAAATGTCGATGTGCTTATCAAAACAAAAGCTATACATAAAAGTTTTATATTTTTCATAATATTCATCTTTATTTGGTTAGAAATATCTCGGAGATTTTTGTTTGTTTTTCATAAACTTAAATTCATACATCAACAATATCTCGTGAGATCCGTTGGTATAAGGACGAATCTCCCCAGTCGGAATTTCATAGGTATAACCAACCCTAAACTGGTCTGTAACTTGAAAGTCCACAAGAGCGCCTATGGCTTCCTGCTTGCCGTTCATCCTATAGGAACCGCCCAGCCAAAACCTTTCATTAAAAAGAAAGTTTGCCGTTAAATCGGTTGAAAGCGGAACGCCATCTGTGTGTTTTACCATAAAGGATGGTTTAAATTTTAGGCTTTCGCTTAAGTCAAAAACATAGCCCCCTATTGCGTAATAATGAACTCTTTCCAAAGCTTTAAACTCGGTCTTGTTGTTCAAATCGTGGTTGATGATTTTTGGCGTTGAAAGCCCCAAATACCATCTTTCACTGTGAAATAAAATCCCGACGCCAAAATTCTCATTCCATCTGTTTAATCTTTCGTTAAAATAGGGATCCTGGTTTACTTCGGTGGCATTGTACAATTCGTCTGCCAATTTGTAATAGGTCATCCCGGCTTTTAAACCAAAACTGATGTCAACAGTCTCACTCGCCTGAATGGTATAGGAGAAATCTCCGTATACATAGGTGAAGTTTTCATAACCTGCCTTGTCATTTATCAAGGACAACCCTAATCCTATTTTCTCGTTTCTCAACGGTGAATGGATGGAGAGTGTTTGTGTTTGTGGCCCTCCGTCAAATCCTGCCCACTGGTTCCTGTTTAATGCAACAATACTCAATGCGTCCCTGCTCCCGGCATAGGCCGGATTAATGGCTATTGTATTGTACATATATTGGGTGAACTGCGGTAGTTGCTGGGCGTTTGAATATTCAAAGCCTGCGATCAGCAATACTATTATTGAAATTATACGTTTCATAGTGTTATTTTTATTAATGAGTGCCTAAATAAATGTATCCTGTCATTGGTTTAAATCCACTGCCTCCCGAAACGGTCACTATATAATAGTAAGTTCCTGTTGGCAATTCAGTGTTTGACCCTATTTGCATTCCCGAACCGTCATGTCTGCCTTTCCAGTTATTCAAATAGTTGTTTGATTCATAAACCATTTTTCCCCAACGGTTGAATATTTTTACGCCATAGGTAAATCCGCAACCTTCCAATCCGGTGATTTCAAAACTGTCATTGAAGCCATCTTCATTTGGCGTAACAACTTTTGAAATTTCCATATCTTCTGTTGAACAAGCCAATACCACACAGTCATCATTAACATTTACAAATACTGTAATAATTCTGCCACAATTGCCAGGTTCTGTATAAGTAAACTCATAATCTCCCAGATTCACTATGGATGGATTAAAACTGCTTCCTGTTAAGCCGCCGCTGTTCATCTTGTCGACCCAAGTGCCACCGGTAACATAGCCAGTTGGCAATAAGGTTGTCAAATCTAAGCTTGCGTCTAATATACATAGTGCTCTTGAACCGCCTGTGATTGCTGCAGCTACATAATTCTCTGTAACCGTTACGCTCATTGTGCCCGGACAGCCATTGCCGCTGTCTGTTACAACCACCGTGTATACTCCTGACTGGCTAACTACTATGGAAGCGGTTGTTGCTCCGGTATTCCATAAATAACTTGCCGTGCCCTGAACTGTTGAACCTGAGGCGTTTAATGTTACACTTGTTGTATTACATGTCAACGTTGTTGGTCCGCTTATGTTCACTGTCGGTGGCGTGATGTTTTGTGCCACGGTCACTGATTGGGTAACTGAACAGCCATTACTGCTGTCGGTAACTGTCACTGAATATTCCCCTGGTGCGGTTACCGAAATTGTAGCTGTTGTAGCGCCTGTATTCCAAAGGTAACTCGCTGTTCCTGATACTGTTGCTGTTGCAACTAAAGTAGCGCTTTGCGTTGTGCAAGTCAATACTGAATTTCCTGTGATCACAACCGATGGTTGTGTAGAATTTCCTGTGATAGTCATTGTTGCTGTAGCTGAACATCCGTTTGATCCTGTTACCGTCACTGTATAAGTTCCGGCCGCTGTTACATTAATGCTCGCTGTTGTTGCTCCGTTGCTCCATAAGTAACTTGCTGCTCCTTCTGCCGTTGCTGTCAAAGCAATGCTTTGGGTGTTACAAGTGAGTATCGTAGTTGCTGAATTAATGGCCACTACCGGAACTGCATTGATTGTTAAGGTCACCGCTGTTCTTGTTAAACTTGAACAAGTGCCATTGCTTGACTGTGCATAATAAGTTACGCTTCCAACGCCTACTTGTGTTGGACTAACAACTACGCTTCCGCCTGTGGCTGCTGTGTACCAAGTGATGGTGCCGCCTGTGGCTGTCGCAGTCAAGGTTTGTGTTGGTGAACCATCAGTACAAACTGTTTGATTGCCTCCACTTGATGGTGCTACTGGCGCTGGGTTGATGGTCAAACTAACCGCTGTTCTTGTTAAACTTGAACAAGTGCCATTGCTTGACTCTGCATAATAGGTTACGCTTCCAACGCCTACTTGTGTTGGACTTGCAACTACGCTTCCGCCTGTGGCTGCTGTGTACCAAGTGATGGTGCCGCCTGTGGCTGTGGCTGTCAAGGTTTGTGATGGTGAACCGTCAGCGCAAACTGTTTGATTGCCTCCACTTGATGGTGCTACTGGCGCTGGGTTGATGGTCAAGGTCACCGCTGTTCTGGTTAAGCTTGAACAAATTTCATTGCTTGACTCTGCATAATAGGTTACGCTTCCAACGCCAACTTGTGTTGGACTTGCAACTACGCTTCCGCCTGTGGCTGCTGTGTACCAAGTGATGGTGCCGCCTGTGGCTGTGGCTGTCAAGGTTTGTGATGGTGAACCGTCAGCGCAAACTGTTTGATTGCCTCCACTTGAT
>JAUYUA010000072.1 GCA_030694935.1 Lutibacter sp.
GATAATTTAATTTTTTTGCTTTTTCCAATCGTTCGGTGTCCCAAAATTTGGTGTATTCATCCAGCATTTTTGCCCTAAAATTCTCGGCAGTCGTATTCCAATAAAATTCATAAGAGTTTGGAATGTACATTCCGATAGCTGTTTCAGGCGTAAATCCCGCTTCATCTAAAAAAGTTTGATCAGTAATAACTTTTAGCAGTGAAATGGAATCGGCTTCAATTTGTTGGGAAATTCTTCCCACAAGTTTTTCAAAAGTGTCTTGGTTGTTAAAGGACAGGTTCACCATGGTCTGGTTGCCGCTTCGCAGCATTTTTATCAGGTCAAAGTTACTCATTCCCTTTGAAATTTTATATTTCCCCGGTTTAACGGCTTCCGGATAATTTAATTTTTTGGCTACCCAAACAAATGGTTTTACACGTTTTAAAAACGGACGCGCTAAATTTTCAACTTCCTCAAAATCACTGTTTGTGGGAATATATAAAAATCCATCTTGAACAGCATTGGCCCTAAATAGTTTGCTGTAAAGGCTAAAACCTAATACGCTGCCAAGAATGAGCAATAAACCAAGAATTAATAGTAAAAGTTTTTTAGAGTTCATTAGGGGGTTTTAATTAATTGATATAAAATTTCATCTTTAAAAGAATTATTGGCATAAATCCAGTCTTTTTTAACACCTATTTTTTTAAAATTAAACTTTTCAAAAAGTTTGATGCTTTTATGGTTTTCAGCCGTAATATTTGCAAAAACTTGGTGCACGTTTAAGTACAAAAACGCATATTCAATAACCATTTCCAAAGCTTCTGAGCCATAACCTTTGCCTTGATATTGAGGAAGCATTAAAATACCTACCCCAACCCTTTTATGTTGCGGATTAAAATCGAACAAATCAATCATACCCACAGGAATGTTCTGCGTATTGCAAATTACAAATCGGTATTGTTTGGCTTCATAAATATCCTGATGTGCATTTTCAATATAATTTTGAAGTATAAATTTGGAATATGGTATTTGCGTGCCGCTAATTTCCCAAAAGGATTCATCATTTTCCGCAGAAAACAAAAAATCCAGATCTTCTGGTTCTAACGCACGCAGGTTGCTATTTTTGCTGTGTAAAGTTGCCATTATACATTGATATTTCCTTCGAAAACAAATTGGGCCGGACCTTTTAAAAACACGTTTTTATAACAGTTGTCCTCTTTTTTAAATGATACTTCCAAGTTACCGCCTAAAACTTCAATAAAAATTCTTTCGTCGGCAGTTCTGTTTGTTTTATTGGCTGCTATGGCCACAGCCGTTACGCCGGTTCCGCAAGCCAATGTCTCATCTTCCACGCCGCGCTCGTAAGTTCTCACCTTAAAAGAATTATCCGAAATTTGTTCCACAAAATTAACATTTGTCCCTTCTTCAAAATAAGGAGCGCCATACCTTATTTTTGCCCCAATTTCAGTAACGTTTAGCGGTGCAACAGCATTGCAAAATTTCACGTGGTGCGGTGAGCCTGTATTTAAAAAAGTATGGGTGTCGTATATTTCGATATTTTCAATATCAGCCATTTGCAGATTTATCAAATCGTTTTCAATCTTGGCGTAATGAAGTCCGTCAATGGCTTCAAAAGTGGTTTCGTCACCAATAATAGCCAGTTTTTTGGCAAAAGCCACAATGCAACGTCCGCCATTTCCGCACATACTTCCTTTTTTTCCGTCGGCGTTATAATAAATCATGGTAAAATCATGCTTTTCGGAAGATTCCAATAAAATCAATCCGTCAGCACCAATGCCAAACCTTCTGTCACATAGTTTGTGAATAAGTTCAACATTGTTTTTAGGGAAAAATAGTTTTCTGTTATCGACCATAATAAAGTCGTTTCCCGCGCCCTGATATTTGTAAAAATGAATTTCCATTGTTGCAAATGTACTAAATTCAGAATGGTTTTATTCATTAAATTTTTGTGAAAAATTTTAGTGTTAAAAATTGTTAAAAGACCGTTAACAAAGAGTTAAAGCAATTTTTTAAAAGTAAGAAATTACTAATTTTGTTGCTATATTTTAAATAAATTGAATGATGAAAACTATAGTAAGCATGATATTGATTTCAGCTTTGGGAGGCGCAATAACTTTGGGCACTTATGTTTTGTTTTTTGAAAAACCACAGATTCAAATTGAAAGCAAGGTCGATTCTTTGCTGAACACTATTCCCGCAAATTATTCCAATGCAATGTATTCTTCAGGAGAAAATACCGATTTTACCATTGCTGCAGAAAAAACACTCAATGCCGTAGTGCATGTAAAAAACACGATGTACAAAACCATAAAAGATCCTTTTGCTGAGTATTTTTACGGAGAAGGTTATGGAACAAGGCAATATTCACAAATAGGAACGGGAAGCGGTGTTATTATTGCCGCGGATGGTTACATTGTCACCAACAATCATGTGATAAAAAACGCAACGGATATTGAGGTTACGATGGATAATAAACGAACTTATAAAGCCAAGTTAATTGGTGCAGATCCTTCCAATGATATTGCATTGCTAAAAATTGATGCAAAAAATTTGTCCTATATTACGCTTGGAGACTCCGATAATGTTAAGGTAGGCGAATGGGTTTTGGCGGTTGGGAATCCGTACAATTTAACCTCTACCGTTACTGCAGGCATCATTAGCGCCAAAGGAAGGGATTTGGACGGCACAACAAACATAGATTCATTTTTGCAAACGGATGCGGCCGTAAATGCCGGTAACAGCGGTGGCGCTTTGGTGAATATTCGCGGTGAATTGATTGGGATTAACACCGCTATTTCTTCCATGACCGGTTCATTTATAGGTTATTCTTTTGCGATTCCTTCCAATATTGTTAAAAAAGTGATTGAGGATTTAATGGAATTCGGGAATGTGCAAAAAGCAATTTTGGGTGTAAACGGCGTTGAATTGAACAGTGAGCTGGCCGACAAATTAAATATTGATAACACAAGCGGATTTTATATTTCCAACGTGATTGAAAATTCTGGAGCGCAAAAAGCCGGATTAAAAGTGAATGATGTTATTGTGAAACTCGACCAAGTGAAAATAGTCACTTTCGCCGATTTAAATGGCTATATAAGCACAAAAAGACCTAATGACGTAGTGAATGTCGCTTTTTTAAGAAATGGCAAAATACGTGAGGTGAAGGTGACATTAATAAAATATGAAATCACCAAAGTGGCAGCATTGGGATTGGATTTGGAAAATTTAACGGCGACCGAATTAAAAAAACTTAACATCACCAATGGCGTAAGAATTACAGAAATCACCAATCAAGAATTGGCGAATTATGGCGTTAAAAAAGGCTATGTCATTATTTCAATTGATGACAATAAAGTGTATAATGTGAACGACGTAAACAATATGATCGCCAATAAAACGAGCGGAGAAGTGATGCGCATAGAAATGCGCAATTTAAAAGGCGAACAGGAACGCTATATTTTTAGGTAATAAATTATAAAGTAGGGACAGGCGCGACCTGTCCGTTCAAAAGTTCAAAAAATAACAGCCCTCAAATTTATAAATTTTTGGGCGTTCCCGCCGAAAAAGCGAGGAACGCCTACCAAAAAGACAGGCAGGCTCCAAAATATTATTTAAATTGACTTTTTCATTGACTTTAGATTTTTAACTTTCAACTTTTCAACTTAAAATAATATCTTTGCCAAATGCGAATTGATATTATTACCGTTTCACCCGAACTGATTAAAAGTCCGTTTGAATATTCCATTATTAAACGCGCCATCGACAAAAATTTGGTGGAAGTTCACTTTCATGATTTGAGGAAATACGCGTTAAATGACTACGGAAAAATTGACGATTACCAATTTGGCGGCGGCGCAGGAATGGTTTTAATGATTGAACCCATTGATAAATGCATTAGCGAACTGAAATTGGAGCGTGATTATGATGAAATAATTTACCTCACGCCCGATGCGCCAACTTTAAACCAGCAAATGGCAAATACTTTGTCTTTGGCCGAAAACATATTGATTCTTTGCGGACATTATAAAGGGGTGGATCAGCGTGTTAGAGAGTTGTTGATCACCAAAGAAATTTCTATAGGAGATTACGTTTTGAGCGGCGGAGAATTGGGTGCGGCTGTTTTATGTGATGCCATTATTAGATTGATTCCAAGTGTTTTGGGCGATGAATCATCTGCATTGACCGATTCGTTCCAGGACAATTTACTTTCGCCGCCGGTTTACACACGGCCATCGGAATACAAAGGGCTTGAAGTGCCAAAAATACTGTTATCGGGCAATTTTCCGAAGATAGATGAATGGCGAAGTGAACAAGCGTTGGAAAGAACAAAAAAAATAAGGCCAGATTTGTTGGAAGACTAATCTTTTTTATTAAATTTGCACACTCAAAATTAACCTCTGACGAAAATCGTGAATGTTGGTCATTGAAAAACCCATTAAAAAATTAACAATGGAAGATTTAGTAAAATTTGTACAAGACAAATTTGTAACTGCAAATGAGTTGCCAGAATTTCAGGCAGGAGATACTATCACAGTATACTACGAAATTAGAGAGGGCGAAAAAAAACGTACCCAGCATTTTAGAGGTACTGTAATTCAACGCAGAGGCGCAGGAGCCTCTGAAACATTTACCATCAGAAAAATGTCGGGAACCGTTGGTGTTGAACGTATTTTTCCGTTAAACTTACCGGCAATTGAAAAAATTGAAGTGAACAAACAAGGTAGCGTACGCAGAGCTCGTATTTTCTACTTTAGAGGTTTAACAGGTAAAAAAGCAAGAATTAAAGAAAAAAGACGTTAGTCCACTTTTTTTTAAAAAATATAAAACCCGTTTTGAAATTCAAAACGGGTTTTTTGGTTATTAACATTTGTTCATAAGTGCGGTTCATATCTTGTTGAAAACAAAACGATTATAAATTTGGAAAATTAAAATTTAGGTGGTTATTTTACAAAAGGAATTAGCAGGAGTGCTTACATAAACCTTAGAATGCAAGTTTTAAAGTTGAACCAAAAAACCTCATTGTGAAGTTCCTTATGTTCTTGAACATAGTTTTTAAAACCGCGCTTTAACAAGTAATGTGCCCAGTATTTAGCATGAATAACAGGAACATGGTTTTAAAAGCACATTTTAAAACAGCAATCTTAAATCGAGTAGTTTTTAGGAACTGCAACAAAGTTTTAGAGACTGTTTTAAAAGAAACATCTAATTTAATAAGAACTTGATTCGTAAGAAAACAGGTTACAGTAAAAAATTTAAGTGTAGGTTGTTCTTTAAGGAGAATGACGAAAACGACTAAATGTTTAATTGGTAACTTATTAAAAAAAGAGTTTCAGCAAATAGCCATAATACTGAGCAATCATTATTATGGCTTTTGTTTTTTTAGCCATTGCAATTTGTGCAAAATTCGCCTCAATTTTTTAAATTAAAATCAAAATACCCCCCTTATTTATAACGTTTTCGAGGGCAATTTTTCCCTCTAAATTCCCTATATTTGCACAACGTTAAACGAAATTAATTTACCCTGCTATAATTTCTGGCTATCTTGATAATTATAGTTTTTAAATCACAAAAAATTATGAGCAAAACACCAAAAATAATTTACACAAAAACCGATGAAGCGCCTGCTTTGGCGACCTATTCATTACTGCCAATTGTTGAAGCTTTCACAAAACCTGCAGGTATTGAAGTAGAAACAAAAGACATTTCCCTCTCGAGCAGAATTTTAGCTTTATTCCCTGAATATTTAACGCCTTCACAACGCGTTGAAGACGCGTTGACCGAGCTTGGAAAATTGGCAAAAACACCTGAAGCGAATATTATAAAATTACCCAACATTTCCGCTTCGGAACCGCAATTAAAAGCAGCCATCAAGGAACTGCAAACATTGGGTTATCCAATTCCAAATTATCCTGATGAAGCTAAAACAGCGGAAGAAAAAGACATCCAAACAAGATACAATAAAGCGAAAGGCTCGGCCGTAAATCCTGTTTTGCGTGAAGGAAATTCCGATCGCAGAGCGCCTAGAGCCGTAAAAAATTACGCCAAAAAGAATCCGCATTCTATGGGCGCCTGGTCGGCTGATTCAAATACGCACATATCCACTATGAAAGGTGGCGATTTTTTCTCGAATGAAAAATCCATCACGGTTGCTGAAGCCACTGATGTGAAAATTCAATTTACTGATCAAAATGGAGCCGTAACGGTTTTAAAAGAAAAAACAAGCTTATTGCCAGGTGAAATTATTGACGCTACTTTTATGAGTAAAAAAGCATTGGTAAAATTCCTGAAAGAACAAATTATAGACGCCAAAGAAAAAAACGTATTGTTTTCATTGCATTTGAAAGCAACGATGATGAAAATTTCTGACCCTATTATTTTTGGGCATGCGGTTACGGCGTTCTTTAAGCCTGTTTTTGAAAAACACAGCGCTGTTATTAAAGAACTTGGCGTTGATGTGAACAATGGTTTTGGCGATTTAATCAGCAAAATTCAAGGATTGCCCGCGGCCCAAAAGTCGGCCATTGAAGCAGACATCCAATCTTGTTTAGAAAACGGACCAGCAATCGCGATGGTTGATTCCAATAAAGGCATTACCAACCTTCACGTGCCAAGTGATGTGATTATTGATGCTTCAATGCCTGCAATGATCCGCACTTCGGGCCAAATGTGGAATGCTGACGGTAAATTACAAGATGTTAAAGCGGTGATTCCCGACAGCACTTATGCAGGAATTTATACTGCAACCATTGATTTTTGCAAAAAAAATGGGGCTTTCGACCCAAGAACAATGGGAACGGTTCCTAACGTTGGTTTAATGGCGCAAAAAGCAGAAGAATATGGTTCACACGATAAAACCTTTGAAATACAAGTAAACGGAACTATACAAGTTATAGATGCTAAAGGGAACATTTTATTGGAACACGCAGTTGAAAAAGGAGATATCTGGAGAATGTGCCAAGCAAAAGACGCCCCTATCCAAGATTGGATCAAACTTGCAGTTGGAAGAGCAAGAGCAACCAATGTTCCTGCAATATTTTGGTTAGACAAAAATAGGGCTCATGATGCGCAAATTATTAAAAAAATAAACGCTTATTTACCAAATTTCGACACAACTGGCTTAGACATTCAGATAATGACGCCAAAAGAGGCTACTTTATATACTTTAGACCGCGTTAAAAAAGGTTTGGACACTATTTCAGTAACCGGAAATATATTGCGTGATTATTTAACAGATCTTTTTCCGATTTTAGAATTAGGGACAAGTTCTAAAATGTTGTCCATTGTTCCTTTAATGGACGGTGGCGGAATGTTTGAAACCGGCGCCGGTGGTTCTGCTCCTAAACACGTGCAACAATTTGTTGAAGAAGGCCATTTAAGATGGGATTCTTTAGGTGAATTTTTAGCCTTGGCAGTTTCTTTGGAACATTTAGGAAAAAACTATGACGTTCCAAAAGCATTGGTATTGGCGGAAACTTTGGATGAGGCCACGGACAAATTTTTGGACAACAGCAAATCTCCTTCCCGTAAAGTTGGTGAACTGGACAATAGAGGAAGTCATTTTTATTTGGCAACTTATTGGGCTCAAGCTTTGGCCGCTCAAAATAAAGATGCCGATTTAAAGAAAATTTTCACCAACGTCGCCAAAGAATTGGCAGCAAATGAAGCTGTTATTGTTAATGAATTAAACAGTGCACAAGGAACGCCTGTAAACATTGGCGGTTACTATACATTTGATGATAATTTGGTAAAAAAAGCAATGCGGCCAAGTAAAACATTAAATACTATTATAGCGGCTATCTCTGAGGTTAACGTAGCTTCAAATGTGTATTAATTAGAATTTGACAAGATTTAAAAAGAAATTTTATACTTCGTAAAAAAGCAAGAGCTCAAATTCTTGCTTTTTTTTGTTTGTATATAACGATATGAAAAAAGTTTGCACAAAAAATTAAAACCACTCAAAAATGAGTATTTTTGAAAAATGGATTTCCTAAAACTGCCAAACAGCAATCCACAATTATACAGATGGGAACGGATAGAAAAGAAATGGTTAGGGGCTTAAAATATGCGATGGCCACTTTGCCCCTTATGGTTGCGGCGCCAATTTTAATAACCATTGGCTACAAAGCCATCAAACAGCAAAACAATTATGTATTCCTTATTGTTGGCATTGTACTGGCTATAACCGCTATTGTTTTAGGAATTTTAGGCATCAAAATAATTTTGAATGCTCTTTTTAACAGTAAATAATGAGAATCCCTATTTTTAAAAAAATTACAAACTGGGAATATTGGCCTTCGTATCTTTTTTATGTTCCATTATTGCCGTATGCTTTCTATTTGGCCATAAAAGCAAGAAGTTTCGGCTTTTTTTCAGCCGTTAATCCAGGAATTGAAGGCTCAGGAAACGGATTGGAATCAAAATACAAAACCCTTCTATTGCTTCCTTCCAACTACTGTCCGATCAGCGTTTTTATCGAAAAAGGAGAAAATCTTGAAAATATATTGCCAAAAATCAACAAAAATAATATTGAATTTCCTTTAATCATTAAACCTGATATTGGTTTCAGGGGATTGCTGGTCACAAAAATTAAGGACGAAGCTGAACTTTCTGGTTATCTTAAAAAATACAACTCCATCAATTTAATCATTCAGGAATTTGTGGATTACAAAAATGAATGCGGTATTTTTTACCATAGATTTCCGGGCGAAAAAAGGGGAAAAATCACTTCAATAACCTTGAAAAAATATTTGACGGTTGTTGGTGACGGAAATTCAGCAATTTCGACCTTAATTTTATATGATGAAAGGGCTAAACGTTATGCCAAATACCTTTTTAAACTAAACAAAGACCGACTTGAGCTCATTCCGAAAATGAAAGAAGAAGTTGTGCTTAACACGATTGGAAATCACTCCAAAGGAACGCAGTTTATCAATGGCAATTATTTAATAAACAATAAATTAGAGTGTTTTTTAGATGAATTAAATGCTAAAATTGATGGCTGGCATTATGGAAGAATCGATTTGAAGTACAACAATTTTGATGAATTGATGAAAGGTGAAAATTTTAAAATTATTGAAATCAACGGTATCATATCAGAACCCACCCATATTTACGACGCAGCAACCGGAAGTTATTTTAAGGCTTTAAAATCGATTCAAAATCATTGGAAACTCATCTATTTAATTGGCACAAAAAACAAGAAACTAAACAAAGGAAACTATACCAATTTGAGCTATTTAATTGCCGTTTATTTCAACTATAAAAAGTATTTAAATAAGGTAAACGCATTAAATACTACTTCTTAAAATTCGTTTTAGGCGTGGTTGGATTAAATCCGAAATCAACATCAGGAAGTGCAATTTTTAGTTGGGAAATCACATAACCCACACTTGCAAAATGATGAATGGCGTGGCTGTGCGCCTGAATTAGAATGCCGCCCAACGTATAATTCACCGAAACAATTCCCAAGCCCAAATCATCGGTTACCAGCACAATTCTATTATAATCTTCCTTTTCAATTAATTTCAACCGTTGAATAATATCTTCAAAGTAGGCGATTCCATATTGCGTATAATTTTCAGCCAATTCATTTCGTTTTCTGTTGATTAAATTGATGTTGCCCGATTCCAATCCGATCAAAACACAATCAAAAACATCTAAAATATGACGCATATGAACGCCAATACTTGAATAATATGGCGCAATGGTTGTGTTGTTATATTCATCATCAGAAACGCAATTCAACAGCTGAATTCCTCTATTTAAGTTTTTCTCAATCGCTTCAATCATATCAAATAAATATTAATGTTTTTCTATTTAAAATTTAACCTATTAGCTTAATCATCGTGAAAATTCCCAGTGATAAAAATAATAAACTCAAAATAATATTGATGTTTGTCGCAATAAATGAAATTCTCTTACTGATTATTTTCGCAAAAAATATGTAGGTATAAAAGAGCAAAAATGAACCCATTGACGCTCCTGATACAAACAATAAAATATAAGGCTGTTCAATGATAATTTTATTGATGGAGCCCAAATAAATGCTGATTCCCAAATAAAAAGGAATCGCCAGCATATTCACCGAGGACATCGCCATGCCTTTAAAAAAATAATTTCCTTTACTGATTTTGGTTTTTGCTTCCATTTTTTTACGTGATAGCATAAAAAAGAAAATGGCCAAGATGAAAAACACAAAAATACCTGCCATTTTTAAAAATTCAATCACTTTAGGGTTTTGAATAAAAAATTCGGCAAAAAACAAAGCGATTCCTGCCTGAAAAAAAACAATGACCGCCGCACCCAATGCAAATTTTACACTTTCTATTTTGCCGACATTCAACCTGGTTTTAAGCACAGTCATATTCAGCATTCCGGGCGAAATCAATCCGAAGTAAGCCATTCCGATGCCGTAAATAACGTGAAGAAAATATGTCATTTGTTTATATTTGAGAAGGTTAAATATTAGATATTAAAAGTTTAAAGGCTAAGGTTAAAAAATCTTGATACCTTAATCGGCTATAATGCTATTCATTTTTTGAAACATATTTAGACACAAAACCATTGATGTCTTTTGAAATTTGTAATTTATTGATAAGCAAAAAATACAACAATGAAATAATTACAGCTTTAAGTCCAATGTTTATAATGGGATGAAAGCTAAAATTCCAAAAATAAAAAGCCGCGAATATCGCTGAAATGATGATTGCCAATTTAATGGTGTTCAAATCAAAAGGCTGAATTTTTAATTTGGATTTTAAATAAATAATTTTAAGCAAGCTATACATCGCCACCACAATAAGTGTCGCAATTGCCGCTCCGTTAATGCCAATTAAATCGATCAGCCACTTGTTTAAAAAGATAACACTGATGGCCATTGCCAGCGACAGGTAAAAAAATATTTTATAGTATTTGGAATTCAACAAAATGGCATTTCCAGTTCCCAAGGCCAATTCTATCAATTTCGAAACGGAAATAATTAACACCACCCAAATTCCTTTGGTAAATTCCGGTTTGTTAATTAGCTCATATAAATCGGCAATGTTTAAATTAATCAATAAAAAAAACAGGCCGCCAATAACCAATAAATTTATGGAAGTCTGTTTGTACAGCTTTTCAACCTCAACAATATTATTTTCATTCATATCTTTTGCGGTGATCGGACTAGTAATTTGCTGCATAGCCCGTGTTGGAATTCCAATGACGCTGGCAATATAAATCCCCACCGAATAATAGGCAACCTGTGCAATTTGTTCCATTTGCGGAATCATAAACTTGTCAATTTCCAACAGCACGCCAGCAGCAGATCCTGCAACGATGATATAAAGCGAGAAAGAAATAATTTCTTTTAAATTTGCAGGCAGTGAAAATTTAAACGTTGGTTTATAAACGTGAAAAGCGTAAAACATCATAATTAGGGTGCTAATTCCATAAACGATAACCACGCCATAAATAAATTCTTCATCAGTAAGCCATTTAAAAAATACCGCAAACAATAAAAAAGTGGTACAAAGGCGCGGAAAAATTTCTTTGACAAAATTTCCGAAAACAGAATTGAACTGCACTTTGGTCCACGAATAAAAAACCTCAAAATAACCCATAAAAATAGCCAGCAAAAAGATGAGATAAGTGTATTTTTTGATGATGGGGTTTTCCATAGAAATCCAATCCGCAATAGTTTCATAGATAAAAGCACCCGCAAATGCCAATGGAATGATAATAAATAGCGGCAAGATGAGCGTTGTAGTCAAAAAGCCATCCTGTTCCATTTTAGTTTGATAGGAAGAATAAAATTTAACGATGGTATGTTGCATTCCAAAAACGAGCAAAGGCAAAATAATATTTGCGGCCGAGAGTAAAAAAGTAATCAGTCCAAAATAATCTTCGTGCAAAAAATGGGTATATAAAAACAGCACATTGATGCCGCCAACCCCAAAACCCAAAAATATAATAAGCGTATTAAAAAAAGATTGCTTTAAAATAATTCCCATTACAACAATTTAATAATTTCCTCATAAATCTTCTCCCCTACATTTTCGCCGAATAAATCCATCCCAAAATCAGCTTCTGAATTTTGAAAATCTTCAAATGCCTGAAACATTTTTTCCTTGTCACTGCCCACAATTTTTGCAAATCCGTTGGTAACAAGTTCCACCCATTCAGTTTCTTCCCTGGCAATAATGCAGTGTTTTTTATTAAAAAACGCTTCTTTTTGGAGTCCGCCACTATCGGTAACCACTAAATTACATTTTTTTAACAGATTTAACATATCAAAATACCCGACCGGATCAATTATTTTTACGTCGTACGTTAACTTATGCTCTTCTAAAATGGCTTTAGTTCTTGGATGTAAAGGCACCACCACTTGTTTTTCTTTGCTTATCAATGCCAATCCTTCAAAAATCTCCTTCAGCTTTTCCAAATCGTCCGTGTTTTCCTGACGGTGGATGGTAGCCAACACAAATTCATTTGGAACTAAGCTTAGAGTTGAAATTATGGACGATTTTTCTTCCGCCATTTTACCGTAAAATTCAACGGCATCTTTCATAATATCACCACATTTTACCATTTTTGCCGGTAAATTTTTGTATCCTTCTTTTTGCAAATTTTCGATGGCCGTTTCTGTAGGGCAAAGCAATAAATCGGAAATTCTGTCGGTTAAAATCCGATTGATTTCTTCGGGCATTTTCATATTATAGGAGCGCAATCCCGCTTCAATGTGAACAATTTTGATATTCATTTTTTTTGCGGCCAAAGCGCCTGCCAAAGTAGAGTTTGTGTCTCCGTAAACCACCACCAAATCAGGATTTTCCTTGGTTAAAACTCCCTCAATTTCTATAAGCATTTGTCCGGTCATAGCGCCGTGACCCATTCCGTTGATCGCCAAATTGTATTTAGGTTTCGGAATTTCCATTTCTTCAAAAAATATGTCGCTCATATTGGCATCATAATGCTGGCCGGTATGTACAATCACCTCCTCAACATCTTTGTGTTTGTTGATAATTCGACTTAAAACCGCCGCTTTTACAAATTGAGGCCTTGCCCCTAATATGGTTACAATTTTGTTCATTCAGTGATTTTAAATATGAGTTCCGAAACTTTTTTGGTAAGTTCCTTTCTGTGAAATTGGGCAATATTTTTTGAATCAGCCGTTAAATTTCCTTGCTTAAATTTAGCATATAAATTTAACATCGCTAATTTTAACGTTTGTTTATCATCAAAATCAACCACCAAACCTCCTTCTGTTTCTTTTATTATTTCGGCCAAATCACCATTTGTTGGCGCAATTGCCAAAATTGGACGTTTTGCCATTAAATATTCAAATATTTTTCCGGTGATGATGCCTTTTGCACTTGGCACATTGTTTACGATGAGCAACAAAACTTGTGATTTTTTCTGAAATTCCACCACTTTATCGTGCGTCACATAATCAATGATCTGCACATTCTTTGAAAGCTGAAATCTTGAAATATCGGCAATTACAGAAGCATCGGATTTTCCAATTAACTTCAATTCAAAATCTGCAGCAAATTCCTGGTTTTCTAAAACAATTTCCGACAAAACTTCCCACAACATTTGCGGATTCCTGTCGGCATTCATCAACCCAATATGCGTCATCGTAAATTTTGGGTCCAATTCAGCAATAGTATCACCAAACTCCTCGTCAAAACCATTGGTAACCGTAATTACATTGCTGTTAAACGCACTGAAATTCTCTCGCATGGTTTTACCGACAACCAGCACCGCATCGGCATTTTTTAACACTTTATTTTCTAAAAAATGGTGTTGTTCAACGGCTTTGTTGGTCAAAGGCAATTGTTGGAAATAATCTATTTCTGTCCACGGATCCCTAAAATCGGCAATCCACTTTATATTGAGTTCCTTCTTTAAATTTAACCCAATTAAGTGCATACTGTGTGGCGGACCGGTAGTGATCACCACATCAATATTGTTTGATTTTAAATATTTTTTTAAATAAACAGTCGATGGTTTTACCCAAAATTTACGCGCATCGGGAATAAAATAATTTGCCCGAATGTATTGCAGCATTTTACCAAAAAAAGACGGATTCGGATTTATAAATCCGGCACTTTCCGTTTTCTTTTTTCCGAAGAAAGCAAACAAATTATTGGGTTCCCAAATGGGTAATCTTAAAACTTCAATGCCTTGCGGAATATCTTTAGCCAGCGATTCGTCCAAAATTGGGTATTTGGGATTTTCAACCGTATAAACAACCGGTTCAATGCCAAAATCCCTAAAATATTTCACAAACTTAAGCCAACGCTGTACGCCTGAACCTCCTGCGGGAGGCCAATAATAGGTGATAATAAGCGCTTTTTTCATCATTTGGTTAAATTGGCATATAAAGTTATTAATTTTTCTGATGTTTTTTCCCAGCAAAATTCTTCCTCCACAAATTGTTTCCCATTTTGCCCCAAACGATCCCTTAAAGCTTCATCATCATATAATTGCAATACTTTATCCGCAAAATCTTGGGCATTTTTCTCCAAATGCACCAATCCGGAATTTGTTCTTTCTATTAAATTTTTCTGTGCTATGGCATCACTCACCAAAACAGGTTTTGCAAAACTCATATATTGAAAAAGTTTGTTTGCGTAGGCCACATCGTGCTGAATATTTCTGAGTAACGGTGAAATACAAACGGCACTTGCCACAATATAAGACGGAAATAAATCTACATTTTGCCAACCTTGAAAATCAACCTGATTTTCCAGTTTTAAATCAATAACTTGCTGCTTCAAAATTGGATCGGCAGAACTAATGCCTACAATGACCAACTTTACATTAGGAATTTTTTCCTTTAAAATAATCAATGATTCAATGGCAGTTTGCAAACCACGGCGCAATCCGGTATCACCCAAGTATAAAATCACAAAGTCGTTTTTGTAAGCATCAACAATCAAATTGTCAATTTTAGCCTCTTTATAAAACGACTGATGCACGGTATTAGGAACCAGCACAATTTTATCACGGGCAATTTTCGTACGCCCAACAACTTCTTCAATAAATTCTTGTGAAACAGTAATAATTTTGGTTGTTTTACTTATAAATTCTTCCTCTTTCTGTTTCCATTTTTTTGGAGAAATCAATTGTTTTCCGGGAAATTTTTGAAGATGTGCATACAATTTCATGATTTCTGGCATATTGTCATGCAAATCCAACACTGTTGGCAATTTCAAAGTTTTATTTGCCTTAAAAGCAGCTTCAGCAATTCTCATATCGTGAATGTGAATGGCTTCAATTTTATATTTCTTTAAAAAATTGCCAATTTTCCAATTCATTAAATTTGAATAAAATGGAAAAGTATATGCCAAGGCCGATAGTTTGTATTCCAATTTACTGGATTGATAACGCTTAACTTGGATTTCCTTAATTGAAATATCAGCCTCATTTTTATGGTATTTCAAACAAAACAAAAAAACTTCATGACCTTTTTCAATTAAAGAAATTGCTTCATTTTCAACCCTTGGATCGGGCGGAAAAGTTTTGTCTAAAATCATTCCAATTCGCATAGCAACTATTTTTTAAGCAAAAAATTAAATGACCTAATTTTTGGAAATGAAACTAAAACACTTAGCGCGCAATTTAAATTATTGGCCACTACTAAAAAAGCTAAAATGCTAAACATTAGGCAAGTAAATAAAAGTTGAATTCTTCGGCAAGTTATTGATTTAATTGTAGATAATCAATAAAAATAATTCTCAGTCAATATAACTTTATAGCAAAAAAAAGGTGCTTAAAGCACCTTCTCCTCTTTCATAACCTGATTTACCCTTTTCAAATAATTTTCCTGCAATTGAGTTGACTGATGCGAATGTACATTGTATATCTTTAAAATAAAATACAGCCTTTACAAGCGTGCATATTTTATGCATAAAAGTGCTTTATGACTTTATAAACGCTATATTTGATGTTTAATAGCTGTACTTAAATGACTAAGATTACCCGTATTTTAATTGCATTTTTGCTGTTTAGCACAACTTTATTTGCCCAAATTCCAGGCTTAACACAATTTACCACAAATAATGGTCTGCCAAGCAACACCATTTACGACATAGTACAGGATGAAAATGGCTTTATTTGGTTTGCGACAGATTATGGCATCAGTAAATTTGACGGACTTACATTTAAAAATTTCACGGTAACTGACGGACTTCCCGGAAATGAAATTTTAGCCTTTTATAAAGATTCTAAAAATAGAATTTGGATGATTTCGTTTAACGGAAATGTTGGTTTTATACAAAATAATCATTTCTACAATAAAGACAATTTAGCTTTTTTAAGTCAATTGCAATTTCCTAAATTTATTGATGATATTTTTGAGGATTCGAAAGGGAAAATATGGTTTTGCCAAAATTCAACTACCCTTAAAGTTCTTAATACAGACTTAAGTATCAAAAAATATTCCGCTAATAATGATCTTAATTTGACTTACACTTCCTTATTTATTGAAGACATCCATCAAAAAGTACATTTATTGACTTATTTAAATAATGAAAAAAAAATTAATGTTATTGCAAAACCATTATTGGATAATATAAAATTATCAGTATGGAAAGATTTTAATGCAAGCCAATTTCCATATTCTACCCTTGAAAAAATAAATAATAATTTCGGAATGCTTTTAAGGGAAAAAGATGAGATTATTAAAAATATTTCTAAATATATAATCCATGAGAATAATAGTTTTCTGGCAAGAACCTATAAAATTGGAAAAGATTATTGGGTTACAAATCTCAATAAAGGCGTTTACATTTTTAATGAGGCGGATAATTATCACAGCCCTAAAAAAATCTTAAAAAACACACAATCAACGCGTGCTTACATTGATTCAGAAAATAATATCTGGATTGGCACCCAATCCAATGGCATATTTCTATTTCCAAATCTTAAAATCCAAGGAATTCAGTTTGATGATGCAAAAAAAAACGATTTGCATTCGGTAAACTTATTTCAAAATAAATTGATTTTAGGGAATGATCTAAACGAGGTTATTATTTTAAATAAAGAAACCTTACAAACAATTGAAATCCTGAAATTGGATAATAACAACAGAAGAATTAGACATTTGAAAGTTGGAAAAAATCAGCTTATTATTTTGGGAGATAATAACATTGCGCGATTAAATTCCAATTTAAAGCTTGAAAGCGTTAAAAATATGTATGATGTTGATTTTATAAAAAGCAATTTAAAAAACTTCAAATCACTTTCAACTGTAGGCGATGATATTTATACCGCAAATTCCAATGGGGTGGCAAAAATTAACAGAAACACATTATTAATGGAAAAATTATGGGACAAGAGAAGCACTTCTATCTTTTACCAGGGAAATGACCGCCTTTGGATTGGCACCACCAAAGGTTTATACCTCCAAAATAAAGGTGAAACCAAAAAATATGATATTGGAAACCAATTTAATGAAAGCATTATTTATTCTTTAGAAAAAAACACAAAAGGCTTATTGATTGGGTCAAACGCTTATGGCTTGGGAATATTAAAAAACGGAAAATTTAAGACAATTTCAACTTCAAACGGATTGTTAAGCAATTACATAAAATCCATTTTTATGGATGCAAAAAACAATATTTGGCTTTCCACCAATTTAGGTTTGAACCGTCTTGAGCTAGACAACAACAATAATTTGGTTAAGTTAAAAACTTACACAATTTCTGACGGATTATACAGCAATGATGTTAGGGCTTGTTATGTTGATGAAAATAAAGTGTATGTGGCAACTTCAAACGGATTGAACATTATAGACATTTCAAAGGAAGAAAATTTTATGTTGGCTCCCAGAATCCATATTAACGAGATTTTATTGAACAATAATATTATTGAAAAAACTAACAATCAAACATTTGATCATCAATCCAATAACATTCAATTTGATTTTTCCGGAATTTCCTTTAAAAGTTTGGGAAACATTACCTTTAAATATAGATTATTGGGATTAGAGCCTGATTGGATTGATACCAAAAACAATACGGTTAGATACTCATCTTTACCGCCAAACAATTATACTTTTGAGGTAATAGCCGTCTCAAAAAACAATTTGGAAAGCAGTAATCCTGCAATATTTTCATTTGAAGTAAAACAGCCTGTTTATAAAACTTGGTGGTTTATAGCTGTCTCAATTTTAATTCTGCTTTTATTCATAGCCAATTTATTTTACAAAAGGAAGCAAAAAATTAAACAGAATGAAAAAATCAAAGAAAACATTTCCAATCTGCGTTACAAGGCTTTAAATGCACAAATGAATCCGCATTTCATCAACAATTTATTGGTAAATATTGATGCTTTGGCAAGCAAAGGTGAACTTGAAGAAGTAAAAGGCAGTTTGGGTAAATTTGCCGAATTGGTGAATTTAATTCTTCAATCAACCAAATCAAACCTTATTAATTTAACCGATGAAATTGAAATGGCCAAATTATATTTGGAGCTTCAAAAATTGAGATTTCACAAAAATACCACTTTCACCATAAATACCGAATCCATTTCCCAGGAAGAATTGGAAAATATTTTAGTGCCGCCAATGATTTTACAGCCAATTATAGAAAACGCTTTTAAGCACGGATTTAAAAATGGCGACAAAGAAAATTGTATTTGTGTAGCCTTTAAAATTGAAAATGATGAATTTCTAATCTGTGAAATTTCAGATAACGGCGTGGGAATTCAAAAAAATGAAAATGCCAGCACAATAAACAGTTCCGGAATCTCATTTTCCAATATTAATGAACGGCTTCAATTGATTAATGGTGCTAAAAATGAAGAAAACTTGGTCATTATTTCAAATGTGACAGATGAATTTAATACCTTAGTGGGTTTAAAAGTGACCTTGAAAATCCCCTTAATAAGTTTTTAAATATTTTTATGATAAGTGCCATTATTATTGAAGACGAGAATGCTGCATACAGACATCTCAAAAACATTATAGAAACAAATTACAGTTCCGAAATTACGATAGTTGGCCACGAAACTGGTGTAGAAAAAGGAATTAAATTGATAAACGACCTAAATCCCCAATTGGTGTTTTTAGATATCCAATTGCAGGACGGTGATGGTTTTGAAATATTGGACCACTTTTCAAACTCTTCGTCATTTGAAGTGATTTTCACCACCGGACTAAAAGATTACAAAGAAAAAGCAATGGATTATTTTGCTTTTTATTATCTTAATAAACCGATACAAGAAGATCAACTAATTGCTGTTGTGGATAAATTTTTATCAAAACAAACGGCTTTTAATTCCGATAAATATCTTGCTTTTAAACATCAGATGGAAAACAAAAATCATAAAATATCCCTTCCGATGAATAATGGGGATTTTACGATTGTTGACATAAATGATATTTTATACTGTGAGGCCGACGGAAGTTACACCAACTTTTATACCACTGACAATAAGGTTTATACCACCTCAAATAATTTAAAAAAAGTGGAAAGCATTTTAGCGCAAGCCACTTTTTTTAGAATACACCGTTCTACGCTTTTAAACCTAAAGCACGTAGTTCAATTTAACCATACAGGTGAATTGGTACTCTCAAACAAAAAAAAGCTGCTGGTTTCTTCAAGAAATAAAACAAATTTCTTAAGAATTCTTAAATTGATGAATTATTCTATCAGTTAGTTTTTCTTTTATCCACAAAAAACCAACCTGCAAAAATAATCAAAAGCAATCCGTACGAAATTAAAGTGATTGTGTTTCCTTGTTTAACAACAGTTGGTTCAAATTTAAATTCGATTTTATGGGTTCCTTTTGGAATTTCCAATCCGCGCAACACAAAATTAACGCGGTAATGCGGTGTTAAATTCCCATCAATATAGGCATTCCATCCATCCTTATAAAAAATTTCAGAAAACACAGCAAACTGATTTGAGTTTGAATTGAAATCGTAAACCAAAATATTTAACGCATAAGATGTCAATTGAATTGATACTGTTGAATCTTTTGGGTAATTGGTTTTAAATCCTTCAGTAACAAATATTTTGTCAATAACAGCTTCCGTTTTTGTTTTTAAACTGTCCAAAGCCAATATTTCTTCATTTGCATTGTCAACAATTTTAACCGTATTTACCAGCCAGGCATTTCCATTGGGTTCAGGATTTTGCTGCACTGTTTCTCGTCTGCTTCCATCTTCAAAAACAAAATATTTGGTATTCAACATATTTAACACTTCAATATTGTTTTTGGCGATATGAAAATCGAACAATTCCTGATACCGCTCCATCTTCGCGGCGTGATAACCGCCAATTGAATTGTGGAAATACGAAGTGCTGCCATCGTTCATTGGGTCAACTATAAAATTGGCAACCCTGTAATGACTTTTATCTTTAAGAATTTCCCGATCAATTTCCGAAGCCACAAACGGTTTGTCAATTTCCCTGGCATTTTGGAAATCGGCATTGTTTACATATCGTTTATCCACCGAAACCAAATCGAACAAAATCACCGCACCTAAAATAATCAAGGCGTAATTTTGATTCAATTTTTCTTTAACGACCAACCACAAAATTCCTGCGGAAATCGTTACAAAAACAAGTGTCCTAGAACTATCTGAAAAGAAAATCGCTTTTCTGTCGGCTATAATGGCCTCCAAAAATCCCGGCAACATTTTATCGTAGCTAGCATCTCTAAGTCCTTCAAAATCTATAAGACTTGTGCCGAACAAGGTGAATATCAATGCAATTCCTCCGGTTATAAAAAAGCTGTTTTTTAACGCTTTCAATTTAATTTCAGCAGAAATTTCGTTGGAAAAAAATTCTTTTAATGCCAATATTCCCAGAAGTGGAATCGCCAACTCTGCGATAACCTGAATAGAAGAAACCGCCCTGAATTTATTGTACATTGGAACATAATCAATAAAAAAGTCGGTTAAAAAATTAAGGTTTTTTCCCCAGCTTAGCAATATTGAAAACACAACAACGCCCACCAGCCAATTTTTTAATTTTCCTTTTACCAAAAAAGTTCCAAGAAAAAACAAAAACACCAACACGGCACCAATATAGGCCGGCGCTTCCACAATAGGCTGTTTTCCCCAATACATCGGTGCATATTCAGCAAATTCTTTGGCTTGTCTTGGCTCTGTCTTGTCTTTTAAAAAGTTGTAAATATTGGAATCCAATCCCACATTTTCATAATTTCCGCCGCCCATAAAACGGGGAATAAACAAATTGAATGTTTCCGGAATTCCATAACTGTAATCGGTGATATATTCCTTTGACAATCCGCTGGAAGCTACTTTCGGAGATCCGTCAGGATTGATGGTGAGTTCGCTTTTCCCTCGTGTGCTGTGCGAAACATATTCTTTAGTTGCCAATAAACTGGTGGCATTTGTGCCAATCGCCAAAACAACCGCCACCACTAAAATGGCAATACTTTTAAAAAATGCAGGCAATTGTTTTTCTTTAAACGCCTCAATTAAATAGAAAACACCCAAAATTAGCACTGCAAAAAACAAATAATACGTCATTTGTGGATGGCTTGCTTTAATTTCCAGCGACATAGCGACGGCAGTGAGTAAAAAACCCCACAAATAATTGCGTTGTAGCACCATTAAAATACCCGCCAAAACCAATGGCATATAGGCAATTGCGTGCGCTTTTGAGTTGTGGCCAACACCAAGGATTATTATTAAATAGGTAGAAAATCCGAAGGCCAAAGCGCCCAAAATGGCCAGTTTATATTCCACTTTTAAAACAGTCAGCAAAACAAAAAAGCCCAAGAAATACAAAAATAAATAATCGGCAGGTCTTGGTAAAAATCGCAAAAAACCATCTAATTTTTTAACATAATCATTTGGATATAAAACACTTAAATTATACGTTGGCATTCCTCCAAAAGCAGCATTGGTCCAATACGGCTCGGCATCATTTTCTGCGCGAAAATCATTGATTGATTTCGCCATTCCCGTAAAGTGTTTGATGTCGTTTTGGAATATCTTTTTCCCTTCAAGAATCGGAGAAAAATAGGCAACAGACACTAAAATAAAAGTTGCAATGGCAATTAAGTAAGGAACCGCTTTTTTGATGGGTAAATTCATTTATTTATCGTCTTTAACTTCTTCATAATCAACATAGTCTCCTATATCTTTATTTCCTTCTTTATAGTCCGAAGGTTTTTTGGCAATCACTGTTTCACCAACTTTACCGGTTGTGTTTTGCTGTTGGTTATTAAATTGCTGTTGTTGGTCTCTCATTTTTTTCTCCACATTGTTAATAATTTTCCCCACAAACAATGGCAAAATATACCTTCCTATAAATTTAATAGCATAATATATAATTACTATAATCGCTAACGTTCTTAAAAATCCCATTTCATCGAGTTTAAATAAACTCCAAAAATAACAATTTGAGAGGAACTAAAACGTTTAATTATATAAAATCTTATCTTTGGCACATCAAACATTTTACACTATGAAAAACACACTCTTTTTAGTTCTCTTTTTCGCGAATTTTCAGCTGATAACTGCCCAATACACAGAAATTATCAACTCAAAAAGACCTGGTTTTTCTGAAAGTCCTTATGGTGTTGGCACCAACGTTTATCAGTTTGAAAGCGGTATGTTTTATAACAGCAGCAATGATGAAAGTCTTGGCGCAAAAGCGAAAACTTTGGGTGGCGAATTGTTTTTTAGGGTGGGAAAATTTAAAGAACGTTTGGAATTTAACGCCAATGTGGCTTACCAACGCGATGAAGTCAATAACTTTCCAAACCCAAATTATCATATTAAAGGCATAAGCGACCTTACCGTTGGCGCAAAATATTTGTTTTACCAACAAGAATTCACTGACAAGACAAAGGAAATTCGCAGCTGGAAACGCAGAACGGCTTTTGACAAAAAGCGTTTAATTCCATCTGTTGGGGTTTACGGCGGAGCGCACTTAAACTTTTTGGGGAAAGATTATAAAAGCGATGAAGGAATTAGCTATAAAGGCGCTCTTTTGCTGCAAAATGATTTTTCGGATCGCTTGATTTTATTGACAAATTTAATTGCCGACAATATCACTTCAGAAGATAAATATTACTCGTATATTGTGACAATGACTTATGCCATCAATCAAAATTGGTCCTATTTTGTTGAAAATCAGGGAAAATATTATAAAGATTTTTCACCAAATTATCAATTTGGAACAGGCATCGCCTATTTGGTGACCGAAAATTTGCAAGTGGACGCTTCAGCAAGAACCAATTTTTTTGATGATTATTCCTATGTGTACGCCACAGCCGGATTTGCCTGGAGATTGGATCGCCACAAGGACGCATTTGTCTACAAAAATGCGCCAAAAGAAACGATGTCGAAAACACCAAACAGAAAAGGATTTTTTTCTAGATTATTTAAGAAAAAACGTAACTAATATCATTCAATTTCTATGATTACACTGAAAGAAATGACGTCAAAAAAGGAAATGAGGGCTTTTGTTGAGTTTCCTTTTAAATTGTATAAAAACAATGCTTATTGGGTTCCTCCTATCATTAATGATGAAATTGAATCTTTTGACAGGACCAAAAATCCGGTATTTCAACACGCAGAAGCGCGTTTTTTTGTTGCGTTGCAAAACAATGAAATCGTTGGGCGTATCGCCGCAATCATCAACCATCTTGAAATTAATGAACAAAATGTAAAAAAAATGCGTTTTGGCTGGTTCGATTTTATTGATGACCAAGAAGTTTCAAAAATGTTATTGAACAAGGTGGAAGAAATTGGCAAACAAAACAATCTGGAATATATGGAAGGGCCACTGGGCTTTTCAAACTTAGATAAAGTGGGTGTTTTAACCGAAGGTTTCGAACATATTGGCTCCATGATTACCTGGTACAATTATCCATATTACCAAGAACATCTAGAAAAACTGGGGTTTGTTGTCGAAAAAGAATATAACGAAAGTAAATTTCCTTTCAGCAACGTAAAAACCGAATTTTTTTCTAAGGCAAATGAAATCATTAAAAAACGGTATCAATACAAACCACTTAATTTCACCAAAACAAAAGATATTTTGCCTTATGTGGATGAAATGTTCGATTTGTTCAATGAAAGTTATGCTTCATTGTCTTCCTTTGTTCCTATTTCCGACGTACAAAAGGCTTATTTTAAAAGAAAATTTATCCCATTTATCAATCCGGAATTGATTGTTTTTGTGGTTGATAAAGAAGGAAAATTGGTCGCATTTGCCATCACCATGCCTTCATTTTCTAAAGCTTTACAAAAATCAAAAGGCAAATTATTTCCTTTTGGTATTTTTCATTTATTAAACGCGAAAAAAAACAGCAAAGACATTATTTTCTATTTAATTGGGGTTCATCCAGCCCATCAAAATAAGGGCGTTCATGCCATTATTTTTGAAGAATTTCACAAAACATATACCAAAAAAGGAATTGTCAACTGTTATAGAACGCCCGAACTTTCAACAAATAAGGCAGCTGCAGCACTTTGGAAAAATTTTGATCCGGTAATTTATAAAAAACGATGCACCTTCAGAAAAGATTTATAATGCAATTATTTTACAACCCAGAAATTACTGCCAGCACCAAACAGTTTTCTTTTGATAAAATTGAAAGCCGCCATATTGTGAGGGTTTTACGAAAAAAAGAAGGCGATAAAATTTTTATCACAAACGGCTTGGGCCAATTATTTACATCAGAAATATTGCTTGCCAACGACAAAAAATGTTTGGTCAATATTGTGGATATTGAAACCCAAGAAAATAACCGAAATTATTATTTGCACATCGCCATTGCGCCCACAAAACTAAACGACCGTTTTGAGTGGTTTTTGGAAAAGGCAACCGAAATTGGCATTGACGAAATTACACCGATTATTTGCGAACATTCTGAACGTAAAGAACTTAAAACAGAAAGAATGGAGAAAATAATACATTCGGCTGCCAAACAATCACTCAAATTTCATTTTCCAAAATTGAATGAACCCATCACATTTAATGCGTTTATGCAAACCAATTTCAGCGGACAATTGTTTATCGCACATTGCGAGGAAACCAGCAAAAAATCGTTGAAATCGGAATTAAAATCTGGCTTGCACACCACTATTCTTATTGGACCGGAAGGCGATTTTTCTTCCAAAGAAATTGAACAAAGTTTGGACAATAACTTTATTCCTGTATCTTTGGGAAATAGCCGTTTACGAACTGAAACTGCCGGTTTGGTCGCAGTTCACAGCGTAGCCTTTGTAAATGAATGAAATTAATGGTTGCATTTCCTAACTTACTCACTTTTTTTCACGCACTTAAATTAAAAGTGGCGCTTGCTGCTTTTGCCTTCTGCCTATTGCCTTTTTCCTTTATTACTGCACAACAAGTCGCTATTTTAAAATACAACGGCGGTGGCGATTGGTATGCAAATCCGACTGCCTTGCCAAATCTCATTAAATTTTGCAACAAAAATATTAAAACATCCATCAAAGAAAATCCGGAAACGGTTGAAGTAAATAGCGTTGCCATTTTTAATTATCCCATTGTTTTTATGACCGGCCACGGAAATGTCAGTTTTTCTGATAACGATATTGAAAATTTGAAGAATTATTTAATTTCTGGCGGATTTTTGCATATTTCCGACAATTACGGACTCGACACCTATGTGAGAAGAGAAATGAAAAAAGTGTTTCCAACGCTCGATTTTAAAGAAATTCCTTACAATCATCCCATTTATAACCAAACCTTTTATTTCGAAAACGGCTGCCCAAAAATTCATGAGCACGATAACAAACAAGCGCAAGGTTTTGGATTGTTTTATGAAGGAAGATTGGTGTGTTTTTACGACTATGAATCCGATTTAAGCGATGGTTGGGAAGATGAAGAAGTTCATAACGATCCTTTTGAAGTTCGCGAAAAAGCACTAAAAATGGGCGCAAATATTATTGAGTACGCCTTTAAAAACTAAGATGCCAGAAAATTTAGATTCCTTAAAAATAAATTTTGATACCGAAGGACTTTGGGTGCTTAACATCACTTTGGCCATTATTATGTTTGGCGTGGCGCTTGGCATTACTATGGACGATTTTAAACGTTTATTTAAAAATCCAAAAATATTATTGACTGGGGTTATTTCGCAATTTATTTTATTGCCTCTGGTCACTTTCATTTTTATAAAATTGGTGAATCCAATGCCGAGCATTGCATTGGGTATGATGATGGTCGCATCTTGTCCGGGAGGAAATATTTCAAATTTTATGACCCAAATGGCAAAGGGAAATTCGGCATTGTCCATTAGTTTAACCGCTTTTTCAACCTTGGTTTGTTTGGTGATGACCCCCTTTAATCTATATTTTTACGGGAATTTATATGCGCCAACCGCTGCAATTCTTCAAACCATTGAATTAAACCCTTGGGAATTGGTGAAATTAGTGACCCTAATTTTGGGAATTCCGCTGATACTTGGAATGTGGGTAAGAAAATCGAAACCCGATTTGTCCGTAAAATTGGCCAAAATTCTAAAACCAATTTCACTGGTTATTTTTATGCTTTTCATCGTTATTGCCTTCTATGAAAATCTTGATATTTTTATAAATTACATTGAATATGTCTTAATTTTAGTTATTGCACATAATATATTGGCGCTGGCAACTGGATTTTATTTTGCCAAATTGATGAAACTTACCTTTACAGATCAAAAAACGCTGGCCATAGAAACAGGAATCCAAAACTCTGGTTTGGGATTGTTGCTTATTTTTAGTTTCTTTAATGGATTGGGAGGAATGGCTTTGTTGGTTGCTTTTTGGGCTATTTGGGATATTTTTTCAGGATTGGCGCTGGCCGGTTATTGGTCTAAACAAAAAACATCGGCATAGATTTGAAAAACCTTTGGTATCATAGCATTAGAATTTATGTGAAGATTGGATTGTTCTTTTTATTTAAAAAGATTTCTGTTTACGGCAAAGAAAATATTCCCAAAAAAGGGGCGATAATCTTTATTGGAAATCACCAAAACGCCTTAATTGACGCCATTTTAGTGCCAACCACCAACAGCAGAAACAGTCATTTTTTAACAAGGGCAAGCGCCTTTAAAATTGGTTTTGTCAGTAAAATATTACAATCGCTAAATATGATTCCGGTATTTAGGGTGAGAGACGGTTTTCGCACCATGGAAAAGAATTTTGAAGTTTTTGATCAATGCATTGAAATTTTGAAACTTGAAAAAGCAATTCAAATTTTTGCCGAAGGAGAGCACCATTTGCAACGCCGAATAATTCCGCTAAAAAAAGGATTTGCTCGCATTATTTTAGGCACGCTTCAAAAATATCCCGAATTGCCAATTTATATTGTGCCTATTGGCATTAATTACGATTCCCATTTGAATTTTCCTTCAAGCACTTCCATTTATTATGGAAAACCAATACTCGCCAATCAATTTGTAAATGCTAAAAACCCCGATTTAAAATTTAAGGAAATCACAAATGAAGTTTCAAACGCTTTAAAATATTTAACGCTTCACGTGGAAGATTCGGCAAATTATGATGAAATTATTGTGAAATTGGAAGCGTTGGAAGTTGATTATCTAAATCCGTTTGAAGCCAATAAACTTGTTGAAAGCTTAGAAACAACTTCTTCAAAAACAGTTGTAAAAAAAGAAAACAGCAATTGGTTTGCGCCTTTCCATATCCTAGCCAAAATAAACAGTGTTTTTCCATTGCTCATTTGGAAATACATCAAACCAAAAATTCAGGACATTGTTTTTACAAATACTTACAGATTTGCACTCATTACAACACTTTTTCCTTTATTTTATTTAATCCAAACAGCAATTATCTATCTTATTTTTGATATAAGAATTGCGATAATTTACCTTTTGTCCAGTATTTTACTTGGAATTATTTCGGCAAAAACAATGACTGTTAGTCGATAATTGCATCTTGTATCAACTGCTGAATTTCGGTTCTGATATTGTATTTCACCAAGTCCATATTTGCTGAAGTAGGAAAAACCCTGTTCGATAAAAACACATACACAATTTCCGATTCAGGATCGGCCCAAGTATAAGTTCCCGTAAAACCGCTATGTCCAAAACTGTTGTCGGACACACATCCGCAAGTGGCTTTTTCACTTTCTTTTAGTTGTGGTTTATCAAAACCAACGCCTTTTCTCACGCCTTCGTTTGCAAAATAACGGTGATTAAATTTATCAATGGTTTCTGGCTGAAAGTATCTTTTTCCGCCATAATATCCTTTTTGAAGATACATTTGCATGATTTTGGCAATGTCATTGGCATTTGAAAAAATCCCGGCATGGCCGCCAATTCCGCCTTGCATGGCCGCGCCCATATCATGCACATCGCCCTGAACCAGTTTATGACGATAATAGTTGTCTTTTTCAGTAGGAACAATCTCATTCTTTGAAAATTTTTCCAAAGGCACATAAGTTGTTCTGTTTGCGCCCAACGACCTGTATAAATGTAGTTGGGTAAGCACATTTAAGTCGTTTTTATAATGATGTTCAATAAATTCCTTGAAGATATAATATGGTAAATCGCTGTATTTGTATTCCTTCTTTTTAAGCAGTTCTGATTGAGCGATGATCTCAAACATTTCATCTTCATAACTGCTGAGCAAATACAAGCTATCCGTCACTTTTATATTAAATTTATGGCTTCTTTCAGATCGGTAAAATTCGGCTGATGGCCTTTTCGTGGCACTGTCAAGGGTTTTTAAATAAAAAGGGAAATACGGTTTTAATCTGCCATAATGTGAAAGCACTTCTTTTACCGTTAATTTATTTTTATTTGTTCTTCTTAATTTGTGAATCAGGCTTCCCAAAGTACTGTTAAGATCCAAAATTTCACGTTCTTCGAGTTCCATAATCAGCGGTAATGTTGCCACAATTTTTGTCATTGATGCAATATCATACAAATCACTGTTTACAACTGGAATACTATCAATATCTGTATGAAAACCAAAACTTTTTTGATACACCACTTTTCCTTTTCGGGCCACCAAAATTTGCATTCCGGGCGCCATTTTCCCATTTAAAGCAACAGTAGCCACCGAGTCTATTTTACTCAATTTCTCACTGCTTAAACCCACATCTTCAGGAATAGAATAGCCTAAAACCCCGAGGGAATTCGACATTAATCCTTCATTTTCAGAAAATTGGCCAGCGATAGAAACAGGCAATTTTCCTTTGATTTCCATAGCGCCAAACAGCATTTGTGCTGATATTTCCTGGGCAATTTTACTGTTTTGAAAAGAAACGACAACGCCTTCTATATTTTTGAAATTTTCAAGCTGCAACAAACTGTACGGACTTGCGAAAACATTTAAAATAACGGTATTTTTTTTGGCAATTTCCTTAATAATCTCCAATTCGTGATCTTTATATTTATAATCTTTCCACGGATTTTCATTTGATTTATGATACCCAACAATAACCAGATTATAAGGCTTTAGTGCTTCAATCAAATTATCAAGCGTATCGTTTGAAATTTCATCAACCTCAGCATAATTTTTTAACATGTTTAAAAAATCACTATGATTTGCATCACCCAATTTAACATAAGCAATTTTCTTACGCTCTAAATGCTGAATTGGAAAAATTAATGATTCATTTTTTAGCAAGGTAATCGAATTCTCCACCAAATTTCGATGAAGCAATTCATCTTCAATAGAATTTAAATCTTGCTGCAAATTCGCCAATTCAATTTTTTTGTATTTATTCAATCCAGCCCAATATTTTGCCTTTAATATTTTTCTGACGGAATAATTGATGCGTTCTTCTGTGATAATCTTTTTACTTAAAGCGACCTTAATTGTGTCTGCGGCCAGAGGCACATCGGTTGGTATTAACAGCATGTCATTTCCGGCCAGCAACGCCCCCAAATTGATATCTCCCAATTCAGCATAATTGGAAACGCCTTTCATATTTAGCGCATCGGTTAAAATTAAGCCCTCAAATTTTAATTTTTCTTTCAATAATTTAGAAATAACCTGATAAGAAAGTGATGTTGGGCAATCTTTATTTTCTTCCAAGCCCTTTACGCTTAAATGCGCCACCATTACACTTGTTAGATTGTTGTTAATAAGCGTTTTATACGGATATAATTCAATAGAATCGAGCCTTTCAAAATCAAAATCCAATATGGGTAAAGATTTGTGGGAATCGGTTGCCGTATCGCCGTGACCTGGAAAATGTTTGGCGTTAGACAGCACATTTTCGCTTTGCATTCCTTTCACAAAAGCCAATGCTTTTTGCGTTACATTTTCCCTGTTTTCACCAAAAGAACGATTTCCAATGATTGGATTTTCGGGGTTGATGTTAATATCCACCACCGGCGCAAAATTGATATGAATACCCAATCTTTTGCAATGTTTTCCTAGTTGGCCGCCAAAATCTTCCAATAATTTATTTTCGGAAATCGCGCCAAGTGTCATATTCCAAGGAAAACGATAAGTATCTTTTAAACGCATATCCAATCCCCATTCGCCATCAAAACCAATCAACAAAGGAATTTTTGAATTGGATTGATAATTGTTGGTTAAAATAGCTTGCTTTTCCGGCGTTCCCTGCATAAAAATCAATCCGCCAATATGATAATTTTTAATTAAACTGTCAATAGAATTACGATGTTTTTCATCCAAATTTGAATAAGCCTGAACCATAAACAACTGCCCTATTTTTTCATCAATAGTCATTTTGTTCAAAATACTGTCCACCCATTTTTCTTGGGCTTTAGCATTAATTGTTTGTAAAGGATCATTATTTTGAGCTTCCGAAAAAACAAAATTCAGCAGGAAAATAAAGAGCGCTATCTTTTTAATCATTTATTTAGAATTGAGGAATTATTGGATTGACAATTTACTTAAACAACATCAGCATCAATAATGAAACCAAAAATAATTAGGAATTGCATTTTTGGAAATTTGGATAATTTAATTCAAGAAAAACAGGAACAAATTAATAATTATTCATCCTTAATTATTCATTGGTAAAAACCGTTTGTGCCAACTTTTGTCGGCCGTTACTTCCCAATTTTGTTCAAAATCGCCTTTATTGGTGATCATATTATTGAAAACCACGGTATTTGAAGTGATTTTTTGTTGCTTGGCATAGTTTTGAAAATTAGCCATGCTCACCACATTGATATTGTTATTGTCTTTGAAAGAAATATTTAACTTATTGGTTAAATCAATGGCAAATCTTTGTTCAAATTGCTTCATTAAATTGACTGAAGCATCAATGGAACAGCCAGAAATCTCATTGTAATTTTCATCAACTGCAACTACAATAAACTGATTGTATTTTATTAGGTAAGACGCTTTTAAATCTTCTCCATGCCGTTTCCACTTTCCTATAAAATTTTCTAAATCATGGCTTATTTCGGCTACTTCCTGCGCTGAAAATTCTCTGTTGCATTGGTAAATCCAAATTTTAGAACTGTCTTCCAAACTGTCAAAACTTACTAACATATTATATTTTTTGATTGAATTTATTTTTTAAATCTTCAAGGGTTGCTTCTTCTTTTTTTGGATATACCCTGTCTTTTATCTCTACCAATACTTTTTTGGTGTATAAAGGAAAATCGGCATTTTGAATCCACGAATAATAACCTTTATCATCCTTCAATACTTTTTCAACTTTGTGGCCTTTATATTTTCCGAAGGTGAAAATTTCCTCGTTATCTTCATTAAACAATATAAATCCGGCCAAATCGGCTCTTTTTATATGGGTTGAATAATCATTTAAAAATTGAACGTCATTTTCCAAATCATCGTATTTTTCCAACTGGGCCAATAAAATTTCATAAGTTGCATTGGTGTCTGCTTCAGCCGAATGGGCATTTTCCAGGCTTCCCCCACAATAAAATTGATAACCGGCACTTAAAGTTCTTTCCTCTTTTTTATGAAATATCACCTGAACATCAATAGAATCTCTATTTTTCATACTAAAATCGACATTGGCTCTCAACATTTCTTCGGCCAACAACGGAATGTCAAATCGGTTTGAATTGAATCCTGCCAAATCGCAACCTGCTATCATTTCACTCACTTTTGGCGCCAATTCATTAAAAGTAGGCTCTGTAACCACTTTTTCATTGGTAATTCCGTGAATATCGGACGCTTCTTTCGGGATTTCCATTTCCGGATTCACCAGCCAAGTTTTGCTTTCTTTATTTCCGTTGGGAAACACTTTTAATATGGAAATTTCCACAATTCTGTCTTTGGCAATATTAATGCCGGTAGTTTCCAAATCAAAAAATATGATTGGTTTTTTTAATTTTAATTCCATAGTTTTTTTTATATATAATTTTCGCAGTAAAGATACTGTTTGTAAGGTACGATTTACGGATTAAGAAAATAGTTTTATAAACATTTTAACATATTTTCATTCTTTTGAAAAGCTTACTCACTTGCCAGCTGCGCTTTATAATTTTCAATTTCAAGTTTATATTTTTCGGGCAACTCAGGCTCCTTAAAATTATATTTTTTTAACGTTTCCACAATAATATCCGCCACTAAGAAACGGGCAGTGGGTTTATGGTCGGCCGGAATTACATACCAAGGCGCATGCGTGGTAGATGTTTTGTTGAGCATTTCCTGATAACAAGATTTATATTGACTCCAAAGATTGCGTTCCTTTAAATCGCCCGGAGAAAATTTCCAATTCTTTTCCTTTAATCGCAACCTTCTTAAAAGTCGGTTCTTTTGCTCCTCTTTTGAAATGTTTAAAAAGAATTTTTAAATAATTGTTCCGTTAGCCGCTATATTATTTTCAAATTCATTGATTTTTTCCATCCTTTTATGGTAAAATTCATCGGACAAATCATCCAAACTTTTTACCGTTGGTATATTTTCGCCCAATATATATTCTGGATGAACACGTGTAACCAGTACATTTTCATAATGCGTTCTGTTAAAAATACCAATTTTTCCGCGTTCAGGCAACGCAATATAATGACGCCACAAATAATCATGTTTTAACTCCAGTTCTGTGGGCACTTTAAAACTGTGAACCACCACACCCCTTACGTTAACCTCTTTAAAAACTTCTTTTATCAAGCTGTCTTTTCCAGAAGTATCCATTCCCTGAAGACAAATCAACACCGCGTGTTTTCCTTCTGCATACATCGTCTCTTGTAGCTTACTGAGTTCTTTTCGTGCGTTTTTGAGGTTTTTCTTCGCGTCGTCAACCACTTTCATAGCAGTCATTTCGCTTAAATTTACGGTGCCGATAACTTGATGGTTCTCCATTCTTAAATATATTTTTGATAAATATATAAAATTAAAGGCATAAAAAAATCCCAAAACTTTTGGGATTTAACGCAAGTTAAAGATAATGAGTTGTTTGGAATGCATAATATTCTTGTTTCCTAACAAATATCATTAATTTACAAAATTTTATATTTATATTTGAGTAAAAATTAGTTATGAAAAGAATATTACTCCTATGTACTTTTATTTTCACTATTACGCTAACTTCTCAGCAAACTAAAATTGATAGTTTAAAAAATATTTTAAAGCTTGAAAACAAGGATTCAAAAAAATTAAAAATTCTTGAAAACTTAAATGAAATTTTATTTGACCAAGCTTCACTTGATGAAGCACTTCCATATTTTAATCAAATGACAAACCTTGCCATTAAGTTAAATCAAAAAAAAACAGAATGTGAATCATATAGATATATCGCTGAATATTATATGAGGCAACAAGATTTTGAAAATGCCAAAAAAATTACTGAAAAAAGTTTAAAAATTAATAAAAAGTTAAATGAAGTTGAGCAACAAATACTTGATTTAAATTTATTGGCTAGAGTTTATCACCATTTTCAAAAATATGAAGAAGCCATAAAAATTTATAATGAAGGAATTACTCTTTATAAAAAAAATCCTAAAGGCAATGTAATTTGCAATTTATATTCAAATGTAGGTATCGCTTATGGATTAATTAACCAAAATGAAAATTCCATAAACGCTTATATAAAAGGTTTAGATTATGCCGAAAAACTAAATGATATTCAATCCAAGTTTATGTTTTTAAATAATTTGGGCTGGACCTATATAGCTATAGAACAGTATGTAAAAGCAGAAAAATATCTTTTGAAAGGATTAAATGATTCCTTAAATATCACTAGTGAATTTACAAAAATGAGTTTACACCACACCATAGGACTTAATTATTCCAGATGGGGAAAATACAATGAAGCATTAAAACATAATAAAATTGTTTTAAAATACCTCCATGATACCGGTAATAAATTATTTGAATTTGATGTATTAAATAGTATTGGCGTTATTTATTTAAAAACGAATCAATTGCCAATTTCTCTAAATTACTTTGAAAAGGCGTATCAACTTGCATTGGAAATTAATAATAAGACAGCAATTCAAGTATCAAATACTAATTTAGGCATCCTATTCCTCAATTTAAAAGAGTATGCAAAAGCAGAAAAGATATTTCTTGAAATGGCTAAGGATACAATAAATGAAGATTTATTCAAACAAAATGAATTTAGAGATTTATACGACAATTTATCTGCAGTTTATGAAGGTAAAAAAAATTATAAAATGGCATTTAAGTATCATAAACAATTTAAAACCATTAGTGATTCCATTATGATGGAAGCTCGAGATTCAAAAGTAAATGAAATTGCAACCAAATACCAAACCGAAAAAAAAGAAACAGAAAACCTAAAATTAAAAACTGAAAAAGTAGAACAGGCAATAATTTTAGAAAAAGAGATTAGCAAAAAAAGGATGTTTAGTTTTGGGTTGGCGGCATCAATTTTTATTTTAGTTATTGGCGGTTATTTTTATCAGAAAAATAAAAAACAAAAAGTGGTGATTGTGGGATTGCAAAAAGAATTGCACCATCGAATTAAAAATAATTTGGCTATTATTAATACTTTTATTGAGGTTGCTAAAGAAGAATTTAGTGATATTGCTTTTAATAATAAATTAACGGAGTTACAGAACAGGATTGCGAGCATTAATGAAGTGCATCAACAATTGTATAAAAATGCTGACATAACAAGTTTAAGCGTTAAAAAATATGTGCAAAAATTAGTTCATAATATTCAGCAATCATTTGCTAACGACAACATAGTGGTTTCTCAAAATATTAATGATTATCTTAAATTAAATGCTGAACAATCATTTTCTGTTGGATTAATAATAAATGAGTTTTTAACCAATTCATTCAAATATGCCTTTGATAATAATGCTGGAACTATTTTAATTGAAATGAAAGATGACCATCAAAACCTACTGTTGGCATTGTCTGATAATGGTAAAGGATTGCCCAAAGATTTTGATATACAACAAACAGAAACTTTTGGCATACGTGTTATGAAACTTCTGACACAACAATTAAAAGGATCCTTTAATTTAGAGACTAAAAATGGTGTAACACTTAATATTCACTTTCCAAAATAACACATATAGCTATGAATAATATTTTAATAGTTGAAGACGAACCTATTTTGTACGAACGCCTCAGACGTTTTTTAGCAAAAGAAAATTTCATTGTAGCTGAATATACCAAGAGTTTTGAAGAGGCTATAGAACGCATAAAAACTAAAGCACCTGATTTAGTGCTTTTAGACATAAACCTCGCAGGAGATAAAGACGGTATTGACTTAGGCGAAGAATTATTTAAGACCTATAAAATCCCTTTTATTTATGTAACCGATTTTGCAGATGAAGTTACTTTTAACAGGGCATTACGAACAAATCCAACTATTTTTGAAGTAAAAACCAAACCAAATTTAGATACTGAACAATTACTCCGCTCAATCAAAATAGCTTTAAACAATAATAAATGTAAGTTAATAAAGAAGAAAAAGGGATTAATGGTGTATGTTGATTATTTAGATAAAATTAAATTATACAGTAAAGATGACATTACGCGTGTTCCGATAGCCTTTAAAGATATTGCCTATTTAACAACTGAAAACTTTATTGATAAAAACGGCAAATTAAGTGCTCTTAAAGAGAATTATGTAAGATTAGAAAATATAAATCATAATCGTTTTTTTTATAAATCGTCTTTAAAAAGTTTGATTAAAATAGTTCCTGTAAATTTTATACGTATCAGCGAAAGCACCATTGTAAATTTATCTTTACAAACCTTTAATGGCAGAATAAATGGGACAAGATTGGTGATTAACAATCAGCAATTTACAATTAAAGAAACTTATGCCAAAGAAGTAAAAAACAGAATAGATTCATTTTACCAAGATTAAAATATACAAAGGAATAAACATTACAATTGCATCTTTCCAAGAAACATGTATTTTATTATTAATTTTAGATTTTTGCTTTAAAGCCAAAAAGAAGAAAATGTAACACCATGTTTATTGGCTATTCTTCAACCACATAGCGCTATTATATTCTTAATTACCTGCATTTTCACCAACTAACACCAAATTTTCATTTTTTGTTGTTTAATTATATGATACAATGCAATTTAGCATTAAATAATAATTAATCACAAAATTTAAATTTATGAAAAAAACAATCTTTAAATCATTATTAACTTTTTCAATTGCTATTATGTTTACAAGCTGTGCAGCTAGTTTAGTTGGTGGAATGTCAAATTCTGCTGCACTTAGCACAAACAATTTTACTTATGTTCAAAAGAATATACAAGGTAAGTCTCAAGCTACCTATGTATTAGGAATTGGTGGTATGAATAGAGAAGCAATTGTAAATGAAGCTAAAGAAAAAATGCTCACTAATTATTCTTTAAAAAGTAACCAAGCTCTTGCGAATCTAGTTATAGATTTTAAAAATTCAAATTTTTTAGGTATAGTTCGCACTACCAAATGTTACGTAAGTGCTGACATAGTGGAATTTAAATAATGTTAGTGTTTTAATATAGGAGTAAGTAGGCGAATTAAATAGATTAAAAAATTCTTAATTCGCTTCTTTTATTAACAATTCCAACACTATAATATGTCAAAAATTAATTGCACCCAACGGGTTAATTTAACCGTTTTTTTTTCATTAATTATTCTATTTTCAAGTTGTTCTAGTACTACGATAATAAATACTAAACCGAGTCAATCTAAACTTTATATAAATGGAGAATTAGTTGGAACAACTCCATATAAACACAAAGATTCAAAAATAGTTGGCTCAACAAATACGATTAGGATTGAAAAAGATGGATATGAAACATATAATGCCTCATTTTCAAAAGATGAAAAAATAAATGTTGGGGCAATAATTGCCGGAATCTTTCTTTTAGTCCCATATTTATGGGTTATGAAATATGAAAAAGGTCATCTTTATGAATTGACGAAAAAATAATATTTTATATTAATTCAAACATTAATTAAAAACAAAATAAAGTTGAACCCAGAAACCACTTTTAAAAAACGGGGCGATACTGAAAAGCCATAGGAGTAGGATAATTTTAAAAATTATAAATATGAAGAAATTTGGAATTTTTTTGTTGATTATGACAATAGCATTATTGTCTTGTAATAAAGATGATGATAATGATCCATTAGTTGGTACTTGGGAAATCTCATATACTGATTATGATGATGTAGTTTATCATGACGAAATTACATTTAATTCAGATCATACTGGCACTGTATCTAATAAAGAAGATGGAATCGAAGTAGATCTATTTTCCTTTACTTGGAGCGCAAACAAAAATATACTTACTGTAAGTTATGATGGCGATACCTATACTACTGTCTATGCCATTTCTGGAAACAAACTTACCATGGATGGTGAAGTTTATACGAGAAAATAAAAATTTTATTGCTGGTGATTTAATATGAAGCAGTAAACAAAAATAAAATATTATAAGTTGGAGACCTGAAACCACTTTTAAAAAACGGGGCTTTTTAGAAAAGCCCTGATAGTAGAATAACAAAACATATTATCATGAAAAATTATTTGCAAATCACAAAAAAATAACAAATAAAGAATTATGAAAACAAACTACTTCTCTAAAATTGAAAACAAATATGTTTTTAATATGTCTTTAATCTTCTGGCACATTTTTATTGCGCTATCAACGATTGCAGTGATAATTTCTTTATTGATTTTTCTGTGGAGTATTACTCCTTCTTTTCAAAAGAATGTAGAGAAACAATCATATCCTGAAAAAAAACAATATCCAGACCCAGTAAAAGTTAACTTATTCGAATTAAAACTTGAAGAAGTTAAGTTAGAAGAAGCGCCTCCAGAATCACCTGACACTGTTGCTGTCATAGAAAAAAAACAAGTTGTTGAAGATATCACCGGAAAAAAAGAGTATGAAAGTTCATTTAATACATTAAAAACATTAATTCCGCCCTCAAAATATTCTTGGGAAGGTGAAGGTTACTGGTATTATCCTCAAGGAGAACGTTTTTGGACGTATTACAAACAAGAACAATATCGACAATGGATAAGTACAGAGCCAGGCATTGATTCAAAGTTATCATCATCCTATAGAAATGTTAATGCAAAGAATTATGTAAAGAAAAAACAAATTCTTGATGGTTTTATTAGTATTGTTAAGTTATTAAAAGAAGAAAAAAGAGCCACCGCTCTTCAGATTTTAATGAATCATATGACAGACAACATTGTACAAAATGATAGTATTTATAAAGTATTAACTAAAGTAGTGAATAAAATGTTAAAAGTTGATAACCTTGAATATCTTGATCAATTAGTGCGTTTTGGTAAGATTAACCAAAATGATGGTGTGCCATTTATTGAGTATACAGCAACAATTATTAACAATTTTGATGTTTCACAAAAAACTATATCAATTGATAATTTGGTAAAAAGTTATTACAATTATTTCAAACAGGATCTTCATAAACAAATAGAGTCAACTAATTTATTTCTACCTTTTCTCTATAAAATTAAAGTTGGCCAACAAGGCAATGCTTTAATGAAGTATTATGGGGTCTATCTTAATAAAAATATTGAGCGCGACAATAAAATAACTCAAATTGAAAATGAACAACAAAAACAAATTACAGAAATAGAAACTCAGTATAACTTAGAACAGTTACAAGCCCAACAAGAATTTAATGCTAAAAAAGAATCTAAACAAAATTTACGCTATAAATCAATGATTGCCATTGGTATTAGTATCTTGATTATTGTATTAATTGCGACCATTCTAGTGTTCTTTTCAATTCAAAGAAGTGTTAGGAAAATTGAAGAAAAAATAGCAATGAATCCTAACGCGCAAGTTTAGACTTGGCTAATTATTATTTTTTATATAAAAAATGAAAACTTTAATTATATTTTTCGTTTCAATTTTATTTGTTACTCCATGTTTTTCTCAAAAGGATTTGCTTCCTGTGTATCCAAATGAGATTAACTACCAAAATAATAGAGCTTATTTTAATGGTTCACCATTTACCGGTTTGTTGGTGGAGAAAAAAACAAATAAAAAAATAGGTGAATTCAGAAATGGTTATAAAAATGGGATGTTTACAGAATATTTCTCCAATAGTAAGAAAAAAAGTGAAGGTAATTTTGTAAATGGAGTAAAGGAAGGGTCACATTCTGAATGGCATGAAAACAATAATAAAATGAAAGAATGTAACTATGAGGGTGGGATATTAAATAGGGCATATTCAGAGTGGTATTCTAATGGTCAATTAAAATTGGAATATTCCTATTATTTAGGTAAAATAATTGATGGAAATTTCCCAATTTATTTTGAAAATGGTGTTAAAGAGAAGGATGAATATTTTTTAAATGGAATTAAGGTTGCAGAAGGAATTACTATTAAAGGTATGAAAGAGGGTATTTGGACTGAATGGTTTAAAACAGGTGAAAAGAAAAAAGTGGTAAAATATGAAAAAGGAAATAGTATTTCCAGTATTTATGAAAATACTTATTTAGTATCGGATGTTGATGACAATATATATCATACCATAATGATTGGTTCACAAGTTTGGATGATGGAAAATCTTAAAACTACTAAATTCCGAAACGGCGAACTAATTCCTAATATTACATCAGCTAATGGATGGGCTAACACATCTTTTAGTGCATATTCTAATTATGATAATAATGAGCGTTTTGTATCTACATATGGTCGTTTATATAATGGGTATACTATAAATGATCATAGAAATATTTGCCCTGAAGGGTGGCATATCCCTACTGTTGAAGAATGGTCAACTTTAGAAAGTTATTTAGGAGGCTTCAATAGTGCTGGTGGTAAACTTAAAGAAATTGGAACAAATCATTGGAAGAGCCCTAATTCAGGCGCAAGTAGTAGTACGAATTTTTTAGCCCTCCCTGGTGGGGCTCGTAATTATACTGGTGAATTTGGATATTTATCTCAAATTTGTTATTGGTGGAGTATGACAAATAATATTAATGGTCCTGTATGGAGTGTTAATTACAATAGTGCCAATTTCTATAAAGACACAGCTCCAAATAAATTTGGGTTTTCAGTACGTTGTATTAAAGATTAGAAAACGATAAATTATAAAATGTAAAAAAAAATGAAAACACTCGTAATATTATTATTTTCAATTTTCTTTTTAACGCCTTGTTTTTCTCAAAAGGATTTGCTTCCAGTGTATCCAAATGAGATTACTTACCAAAATAATAGAGCTTATTTTAATGGTTCACCATTTACCGGTTTGTTGGTGGTGAAAAAAACAAATAAAAAAATAGGTGAGTTTAAAAATGGTTATAAAAATGGCATGTTTACTGAATATTACACTAATGGTAAAAAGAAAAGCACAGGTAATTTTGTAAATGGTCAAAAGGATGGGGTTCATTTTGAATGGTACGAAAATGGAATTCTTACATCCGAATTTAATTATGAGTATGGAAAAATCATCAATGGGGAATATACTATTTACAATATTGATAACACTCCTTATTTTGTAAGAAAATATGAGTCAAATAAGATAATTAAAGAGTCATATTCCTCTGGAAAATTTATACTATATGATAATAATGGTAATAAAATTGGGGAAGGAAAGGTGATTGATGGAAAAGAACATTATAATGGAAAAGAACATTATGCAGATTATTATTATGAAGGTGAATGGGTAGATAATAAATGGGAAGGATATGGGTCAATTTATTATTCTAATGCCAATCAAAAATATTTAAAATTTAATGGTTCATTTCATAATGGCAAGAAAAATGGCACAGGAGTATTAATGTGGAAAAACGGTACTCAAGAAATTGGTGAATGGGTTAATGATGAAAAGACTGGTGAATGGGTAATAGATATGGCTCCTTGGGGTAATACAGTAAGCAGCATTTACCGAGGTACACTTAAAAATGATCAATTATTTAATGGTTTTATTATATCAAAAACTAAAGATGGATATGTATTTAGAACTGAAATAAGAAATGGGGCACAAGGCGAACATTTGTTAATAAAATAGAAGAAATCTATTAAAAAAGACAATAATTAAATTACATTAAAAATTAAATAAGTTTATGAAAATAATAGCTATTTTTTTTGTTACAATATTATTTGTTGTTCCCTGTTTTTCTCAACAAGCTTTACTACCTATATTCTCGCGTGAGATTAGCTACCATGGGGATAGAGCTTATTTTAATGGCTCACCATTTACGGGTTTGTTGGTAGAAGAAAAAACAAATAAAAAATTAGGTGAGTTTAAAAATGGTTATAAAAATGGCTTGTTTACAGAATATTATGCTAATGGTAAAAAGAAAAGTACTGGAAATTTTGTAAATGGAACTAAGGAAGGGGAACATTCAGAATGGCATAACAATTCTATATTAAAGGTTATTTATACTTATTTTTTAGGGAGAATAATTGATGGCGAATATATTATTTATGACAATATAGGAAAGAAAACTAACCAAGAAACCTATGTTAATGGTAAACTAATTTCAAAGTATCCACCCCACCAACCCCGTCTTTTATTAATCCCATAGAATCCTGAAATTTGTTTTTAAAATCAAAAATATGGATCAACAAGCACAAATGTATTCACTTGTTCAAGAGTGGAGGGAATCGGGATTGGCTAAAGGAAAATTCACAAGCCAGAAATCGGTGAGTTATCATCGGTTTAATTATTGGTTAAAGAAATACGATAAGCATCATGGCCCAGACACGGACAATGCCGCATTGACTTTTTTTTCAGTGGCTGATTCAAAAGTTTCTTCCGATAAAAAGAGTACTCCAAAAAAGGAATCTCCAAAAACACTTTGTATTGAATTGCCTGGCGGGATAAAAATATCCATTTATTGATGCTTGGTTTAAGTTCAAAAATCAAGTACCACATGTGTTGTACGCTGATAGATATGCGAAAGGGCTTTGACGGGTTATCGGGCTTGGTTCGGAATTATTTAAATCAAGACCCTACCGCCGGAGATGTATTTGTGTTTTTAAATAAACCCAGGACACACCTAAAACTGTTGTATTGGGACGGTGATGGATTCGTTATTTTTTACAAGCGATTAGAGCGTGGCACTTTTGATTTTTTGGCAAATGACGCTGTTAGCAGAGAACTCAAAAGAGCGGAATTAATACTCATTTTAGAAGGCGTGAAATTAAAGGATTACAAGAAAAAAAAGAGGTATTCATTAGCGAAAATTATTGATTAATTACCTTGTAACCCTTGTGGTTATTAGGATTTTTGCGTATATTTGACCTATGGAAAATACGCTTGAAACATACGGAAAATACACCAAGGAAGCCTTGTTGGAGTTGCTCGAAAATCAAGTGAAACTCAATACTAAATTAGAAACCAAAGCCTCTAAATTAGAAACCAAAGCCTCTAAATTAGAAATTCAAACCACTAAATTAACGCAAGAAGTCAGCTATCTGAAATTTCAGCTTGAACAGTTTAAAAGAGCGATGTATGGATCTAAGCGCGAGCGGTTCATTGCCGCCGAAAATCCGGAGCAGCTTTTGCTTCCTTTTGATATTGATGCGCAGAAAGTGGCGCAAGCCGTAGAAGCCGCCAAAGAAGAAGTGACCTATCAACGCAAAAAACCGGAAGCTAAAAATCATCCGGGCCGTTTGGCTTTGCCTTCCCATTTACCCGTGCATGAAATTATTCTGGAGCCTGCGGAAAACACTGAGGGTTTAAAATATATAGGACAGGAAGTGACCGATGAATTAGAATACACACAAGCAAAGCTTCACATCAACCGTTACATCAGAAACAAATATATAACCCCGGAAAATATACAAGGGACCCAAGAAGTAAAAATTGCTTCCTTAGATTTTCGTCCCATTGCCAAATGTATTGCCGGGCCAAATTTATTGGCTCAAATAGTGATCGATAAATATGTAGACCATCTCCCTGTCTACAGGCAGCTACAACGATTTAAGCGCGATGGCGTTGAGATAAAATCTTCCACGATTGATTCCTGGCTCAAATTAACGGCGCAATTACTTCATCCCTTATACGAATGTCACCATCAATACACGGTATTAAATGGCTATTTGCAGGCAGATGAATCCCCCATTAAAGTTCAGGACAGTGATAAAAAAGGAGCAACGCACCAAGGATATATGTGGGTGTATCACGCCCCAATACTCAAAAGCGTCTATTTTGACTATAGAAAAGGACGGGGCAGTGAAGGTCCCAGTGAAATGCTGGGTGGATTTGAGGGATATCTTCAAACCGATGGTTATGGCGTTTACAATCAATTTGGGCAAAAAGAAAAAATCACGCATATAGGCTGTTGGGCACATGCCAGAAGATACTTTGAAAAGGCATTGGATTATGACAAGGGAAAAGCCTCTGTGGTGATGCTCCTTATTCAGAAACTTTACGAAACAGAACGAAAAGCACGGGAAGAAAACCTTTCTTCACAACAAAGGCATGCATTACGGCTACAGGAATCCCATTCGGTTTTAAATGAAATTGGGAAGTATATCGCCTTTCAATCAAAAATAGAATTACCTAAAAGTCCGTTGGGTAAAGCGTACGGCTATTGCTTAAAAAGATGGGATAGCTTAATTGACTATCTGAAAGATGGCGCCATAGAAATAGACAATAACCTTATTGAAAATGCCATAAGGCCATTAGCGCTTGGCCGAAAGAATTATTTATTTGCCGGCTCTCATGATGCCGCAAAAAATATTGCCATGTTTTATTCCTTTTTTGCAACCTGCAAGAAAAATGAAATCAATCCCCAAAAATGGTTGTATTACGTGCTGAAAAATATTAATGACACCAAAATTACGGCACTCCATAAATTATTGCCTCAATATATTAATCCCGATGTGCTAAAGTAATGTACTTGCTGGGGTGGATACCATAGATGGACTGTTTCGAAATTTAAAGTTCCATCCTAATTTCCTATGGAATTATAAAATTAATTTATGGAGATAGCCTTAAAAATATATATTATTATTTAAGAGTAAGGCTTAAATTCAATACTTTTAAGCAAACCAAACAATGATGAAAAAAATCACAGCCTATCTTTTATTTTTATTTGTTATAAATGCACTGCATGCACAAGTTGATCCAACTATTTTCGACAAATTTGAATCTACGTTTTTTACCATTGACGGCTACAAAATTAATATTGAAGTAAAGGGAACCGGAGATCCTATTTTCTTTATTCCGGGCGGACCCGGGAATTCACATGATTATATGCAAGGTGCTTTTGGACAATATTACAAAACAAATACGGTGGTGTTTTTTGATTTTTTAGGCAGGGGAAAATCTGATGACGCAAAAAATAAAAGCGAATATTCTGTTGAAAATGATACCGATTTGATTGAAAAAATCAGGAAACAATTGGGGTTTGAAAAAATAGCTATTGTTGGCCATTCCTACGGAAGCGTTCCCGCTCAAAATTATGCGATAAAGTATCCAAACCATACAAACAAAATGGTAATCATTGCCGGTTTTCACAGCGGACTTATGTGGCAAGCCAATTGCGACAGTTACAATCACTACGCAAAAACCCATTTTCCTGAGTTATGGAAAAAAGTGGATTCCTTAAGAAATTTAGGTTTTGTTTCTTCGGATAAAGAGTTTATGAAAGTCTACGGAAGCTTTCCCACAAAATATATTTACTACCACAATACCAGCATCAAAGGAAATGTTCCAAAATACGATTTCAGAAACTGGAATGATGATGTTTATGCCCAAATTATTGGACGCGATGGCGATTTTGAAGTGAGCGGAAGCATGGTGGACACCGATTTTAGACGCGATTTAAAAAACGTAAAAGCCCCAACTTTAATAACTTCAGGAAGGTATGACGGCGTTTCAACGCCCGAGTTTAACATGCAATACAAACTATTTATGCCGCAAGCCAAATTTGTGATTTTTGAAGAAAGCGGCCACAATCCTTATTTGGAAGAACCTGAAAAATTTTACAAATTATTTGAAGAATTTATGGGAATAAAAACTGAATAATAACAGCCATAAAAACCAAAATCCTCAAACTAAAATTGTTTTAGTTTGAGGATTTTTTTGTTTTTTTTAGTTTATTACTTACTTGCAAAAAGTTTCACATCATTTTCCGAAACTTCTTTTTCGCCCAATATTATTAAACGCTCAACAACATTTCTCAGCTCTCTTATATTTCCGGTCCAATCATATTCCTGTAATAATTTTATAGCCTTATCTGAAAATTTCTTAACGCCCGTTCCTTGTTCGTCTGCGATTTGTTCGGAAAAAAACTTGATTAATAGCGGAATATCTTCTCTTCTGTCGTTTAAAGAAGGAACATTGATTAAAATTACCGCCAAACGGTGGTATAAATCTTCCCTGAACTTGCCTTCACTTATTTCTTTTTGTAAATCTTTGTTGGTAGCGGCAATCACCCGAACATCAACTCTAATGTCTTTATCGCTTCCAACGCGTGAAATAATATTTTCCTGCAAAACACGTAACACTTTTGCTTGGGCAGACAGACTCATATCGCCTATTTCATCTAAAAAAATGGTTCCGCCGTTGGCAGTTTCAAACTTACCGGCCCTATCTTTAACCGCACCGGTAAATGACCCTTTTACGTGACCAAACAATTCGCTTTCTATCAATTCTGATGGAATTGCAGCACAGTTTACCTCAACCATTGGCGCTTTTGCACGTTCGCTTTTTTCGTGCAGCCAATGTGCCACCAATTCTTTTCCCGTTCCGTTTGGTCCGGTAATTAATACCCGTGCATCGGTTGGTGCCACTTTATCAATCATGGTTTTAATATGGGTGATGGCTTTGCTTGCGCCAATCATTTCATATTTTTTGCTCACTTTACTCTTTAAAAGAATATTTTGGACAACCAGTTCTTTTTTGTCCAATGCATTGCGAACTGTGTTTAGCAATCGGTTTAAATCGGGTGGTTTTGAGATGTAATCGAAGGCACCCAAACGCATCGTGTTTACCGCGGTGTCTAAATCGCCGTGACCGGAAATCATTACAATCGGTATTTCAGGTTTTAGTTTTTTGACTTTTTCAAGCACTTCAACCCCATCCATTTTTGGCATTTTGATATCACACAACACCAAATCGAAATCCGATTTTACAATCATATCAATCCCTGTCAAACCATCCTCAGCTTCTTCAACCTGATACGTTTCATTTTCTTCAGAAATTATTTTCTTCAACACCCTTCGGATGGAAGCTTCATCTTCAATAATTAATATTTTCGGCATTTTTTAGTCGTTTTTAAAAGAATAAATGAACTATAAATTCTTCAATTTCTCTATTCTTATCAGTTATATTTTTAATAATAAATCGTAAATCAGTCACCCTGAGCGGAGTCGAAGGGCAAAAATCGTATATCGTAAATCAAATACTAATATTTAAGCCATTTGTATATTTCCTTATAGCTTGGTTTTTTTCCATACATTAAAATTCCCACGCGGTAAATTTTGGCGGCGAACCACACCATACCAATAAAAGTAACAATTAACAGCGATATTGACGTAATTAATTGCCACCACGGCACGCCAAAAGGAATTCGCATCAGCATCACAATTGGCGATGTGAGCGGGAACAATGAAAAAGCCAAAGCGATTGGACCGTGCGGATTTTCAATTACCGAAAAACCTACATAAATCGCAATCACCAAAGGCATTAAAACCGGCATCATAAATTGTTGCGTATCGGTTTCGCTGTCAACGGCCGCGCCAATTGCGGCATAAATGGAACTGTAAATTAAATAGCCGCCCAAAAAATAAATAATAAATGAAAAAAACATGGTAAGTATGGGCAAATTCTTAATTTCCTGAAGTATGAGTTGCAAATCGTTATTGCTCGAATTTTGCATTTGCTGAACCATTTCAGGAGCCATTTGAGCTGAACTGGAACTCACATCATTAACCCCAAAATATAAGGTAATGGCAAACAATAAAATTCCGCCAATCACCATCCAAATAATAAATTGCAAAATACCGGCCATAGCGTTACCAATAATTTTCCCCATCATCAATTGAAAAGGTTTTACCGATGAAATAATCACTTCAATAATTCGGCTTGTTTTTTCTTCGATGACGCTTCGCATGACCGAAGTTCCGTAAATAATGATAAACATAAAAATTAAATAGCCAAAACCGCCACCGGCAATCATACGGAGCAAACTGCCAATTTTAGAGGATTTTTCTCCCGAAAAATTTTCGGCGTCAATGGTCACTTTTGTTTCTATGGACTTTATTTTGTCAACATCAATTTGAAGCTGTGCTATTTTTAAATTTCTAATTTTCTTTTCCAGTTTGCTTTCTATGCTGCTTAATACCGTTAAACTGGGCGTATCATTAGAAAAAAAAGTGATGCTATTTGAAAGTTCGCTTAAACTGTCACTTTTGGGAATCACTAGCAATCCGTAATAAAATTCCTTGGTTTTTTCTCTTGCTTCCACAATTCCCATGCTTGTTAAATTTATGTATTTAACGGCATCTGAATCTTCAAAAGCATCAGAAAATTGTTGAGATTCATCAACAAAAGCGATGGTGCGAATTTCTTCAGCATTTTTTTCATTTAAAAAAATGATTAAAGAAAAAAGTGCGACCACCATGAGCGGACTCAACACAGTCATTACAATAAATGATTTGTTTTTAACCTTCGCCAAAAACTCTCTTTTTATGATTAATTTTAATTTGTCCATTCTTTAAGTTAAAAAAGTTGAAAGTTTGAAAGTTGAAAGTAATACTATTTCCCTATATATCATTCCTTATTTCATGTTCAATTGTTAATTCCCCCTTCAAGCCTGTATTGAGCGGAGCCGAAATAGGGGATAGGGGGCTTTTTAACTGTTGGAAGCCACTGATTTTAAAAATATATCGTTAACACTTGGAATAACTTCTGTAAAATGCGTTATCTGCGCTTTGTTGTTCAAAAATTCAATCAAATCTTTTGAAGTTTCCCCATTTTTTAAACTGAATAAAAGTCGTAAATCATCATTAAATGAAGTCGATTTTGAATTTTCAACGCTGAATTGCTCGTTAATTTGATTTACCAGCAGCGCTGTATTTTCAGTCAACAAGCCAACTTCAAACTGGTTGGTTTTAAATTGTTGTTTAATATCTTTTAACTTTCCGTCGAGTATTTTATTCGATTTGTTAATCAAAGCAATATAGTCACACATTTCCTCCACCGATTCCATTCTGTGTGTGGAAAAAATGATGCTTGCGCCTTCATTTCGCAAATTTAAAATTTCATCTTTAATTAAATTGGCGTTTATGGGATCGAATCCGCTGAAAGGTTCATCAAAAATTAACAATTTTGGACTGTGCATCACCGTAACGATAAATTGCACTTTTTGCGCCATTCCTTTTGAAAGTTCCTGAATTTTTTTGTTCCACCAATCGGTAATTTCAAATTTTTCAAACCAATATTTCAGTTTCTTTTTGGCTTCATCTTTAGACATTCCTTTAAGCTGGGCCAAATACAAAGCCTGTTCGCCAACTTTCATGCTTTTATACAAACCGCGTTCTTCCGGCAAATATCCAATATGCTGAATATGATGCGGTTGCAAAATTTCATCGTCTAAATAAACGGTTCCGCTATCGGGTAAAGTAATTTGGTTTATGATTCTGATTAACGAAGTTTTTCCGGCGCCATTGGGACCCAATAATCCAAAAATACTTCCCTTTGGCACCGAAATTGAAACGTTGTTTAATGCGGTAAAACTTCCATAATTTTTACATACATTTTCAACCCTTAAAACATTGTTCATGCGATAGTTTTTGATTCGAAGGACGAAAATAGAACTATTTTGCTAAAACTTGGTTAATCTTATTATAAAATTAATGCAGCTTTTCAATATACTTTTTTTGAATGGTTTTTAACAATTCCAACGAAGCATTTGGCTTTACAATTCGCAAAATTTCGGTAATTCCGTGGTTTATATAAAAAATTCCTTTAGCGATATCGTAATTTGCATCGGAGATGTTGTGTTTTATTTCCTGGGTTAGTTTTTTAAATTCATCCCAACCCATATATCTTGGCACTTCAATATAATAGGTATTATCCTCATCTTTAGAATGATAAACACCTCTATCCAGTTCTTCAATAGTGATAAAACGATTGATTCTTATTAATGCCTCTGTAGCGGCAAATTTTTCGCTCTTTGCAAAATCATAACCTTCATCCTTATAATATTGCTGAATTTGCGCAATTTCGTGAAAACGGTTTATTCCTTTTACCCTAATGCCGTCAATCTTTCGAGAATTCATAGTCACCTCACATTTTGCGCCATCCAAATTCAAATGATATTTCTCGTTAATTTTTTTGGTGACACGCAATATTTTTTCGAAAGAATTGGGTGCTTTAGTCACAAAAATAATAGATACAGGCTTCACTATTTCAGTAAACCTTCCGTAGTAATTTTTATAGGGATCAGGAACATTGATAACAAATGTGCCCGGAAGCTTATTTTCATTTATGGTATCTATGTTTTCTTGTATGATAATTTTCCCGATAAGCTCTTTTGTTGCCATAATTTAAAAGTTTGTGAATAGTTTTTAAACTTATTCCTTTTTTACATAATAAACAAGTAAAATAAATTTTTTTTAAATTTATTATGCGTGCATAGTATTTTTTTATATATTTGATAAATGCAAAAAGAACAAACTATAGACCACGCACTTAGAGCTACTTGGCAATCAGTGGCTAAAATGTATAATGAACAGGCCGCCAAACACGACAGCACTATGGCAATGGCCTTTGTTTTATTGAATGTTGATATTGAAAATGGAACACCGTCAACTGCCTTGGGACCTTTAATGGGCATGGAACCCACCAGTCTTTCCCGTATTTTAAAAAGTATGGAGGGGAAAAAATTGATTTATAGAGAAAAAAACCCAATAGACGGAAGGGGAATTTTGATAAAAATCACTGAATTCGGACTTGAAAAACGAAATATATCTAAGGAGCATGTTTTTCAATTTAACGAAACCCTCAGAAAACATATTTCTGAAGAAAAAATAAATCACTTTTT
>JAUYUA010000073.1 GCA_030694935.1 Lutibacter sp.
CAATAGATAACGCATTGTCCATAAAAGGGAAAAATCTATATCAAAAACTAACCAATTATAAAGATTGGTTAATTAACCTAAAAATAATTGATCCAGCTTGCGGAAGTGGCGCGTTTTTAAACCAAGCCTTAAACTTTTTAATTGCTGAACACACAACCATTGACGACATTATTGCAGAACTCACAAATGCGCCGTTGCGCTTGTTTGACGTTGACAAAAATATTTTAGAAAACAATCTTTTTGGTGTTGACATCAATGAAGAAAGCGTTGAAATTGCGCAACTTTCATTATGGCTAAGAACTGCAAGAAAAGACCGTAAATTATCGAGTTTAAACAATAACATTAAATGCGGAAATTCATTGTTAACCGAGAATTTTGATTGGCATAAAGAATTTCCTGAAATTATGAAAAATGGCGGTTTTGATGTTGTTATTGGAAATCCTCCATATATAAAAGAATACACAAACCGTCAAGCATTTGATGGTTTACACGCACATTATTGCTTTCAAGGAAAAATGGATTTATGGTATTTCTTTGGTGCATTGGCATTGGAAATTGTTAAAAAAGACACAGGTTTAATTGGTTGTATCGCTCCCAATAATTGGATTACAAATTCCGGAGCGTCAAAATTTAGAAATATTGTGATAAACAATGGAAAATTAGTAAAATTCATAGATTTTGGCGATTTTAAAGTGTTTGATTCCGCAGGAATTCAAACAATGATTTACATTATGAAACGCTCAGATAATAACCAAAAATACAATTTTGATTATGCTAAAGTATTGGACAGCAAAATAAAACATCCAGACGCTCAATTATTTCTTGAAAATGTGAATGATGAACGATTTGAATATTTTACAACCGAAATTGAAAAAGTTAAATATCTTGATAAACCTATCAACTTCATAAACGCAGGTTTAAGCCTTGTTATAAATAAAATAAAAGCGAAACAAAACTTTGTGTTTGACGGTAAAGAAATTGCTCAAGGAATTGTCCCAAATCCAGATGTTGTCAACAATAGAAATATAAAAAATTTATTAGCTAAAGATATTGAAGATTTAAATTTACAAGTTGGTGATGGGGTTTTTATTATTTCAAAAGGAAAGTTCAGTCATTTGAGTAAAAATGAAACGAAATATATTAAGCCAATTTTTGAGCCAAATGAAATTGAAAGATATAAATTTATAAACGAATTTGATAAAGAAATAATTTATATAACAAAAAAGAATTATCAAAACGATGCACCAACATTAATTCAACACTTGGAGAAATATAGTCCAATAATGAATGAAAGAAGAGAAAATCAAAATGGACGGTTAGATTTTTTTCATTTACATTGGCCACGAGATGAAAGTTATTTTGAAAAAGGAATAAAGATTTTAAGTGTTCGTAAATGTAACCGACCAACTTTTGTTTACACAGAAGAACCATCTTATGTAATGATGGCATTCAACATTATTAAAACAGTTCGTATAAATCAAAAATATTTAACAGGTTTATTAAATTCAAATCTAATAGCTTTTTGGTTAAAATATAAAGGAAAAATGCAAGGCGATTTGTATCAGGTTGACAAAGAACCTTTATTAAACTTGCCAATTATAAAACCAACAAATGAAACTCAAAACGAAATTTCAGAATTTGTTTCCCAAATAATTGAAAACAAACAGAAACAATATGATTATGGAAATTTGCTTGGAAAATCTAAAACAGAAAACAATTTTGAGCGGGAAATTCAACTTTCAAAAGAACTGGAAGGAATTTCAAAAACCATTGAAAATGCTGAAAATGAGATAAATCAAATGGTTTATAAATTGTACGAATTGTCAGAAAATGAAATTGCTGAAATTGAAAATGCCATCAAATAAAAAAACAGTTGTGCAACATTAAAAAAAATGAGTATACCAAGAAATCATCATTTTGTATCACAAATACATATTAAAAATTTCTTTAATAACTCATTAGGGAAAATTTTTGTTTACGATAAAATTTTAAATAATTTTTATTTTAAAAAAACTTCAAAATCTTTATTTAGTGAGAAAGATTTAAATACAATGATTGTAGATGAAACTAATGACTTTGAATCTTTAGAAATGGATTTAAATATTTTTTTCGAAAATAGTTTTTCAAAAAATCATACTATAATTCAAAATTTCATAAAAGATTTTAATTTTTCTAAAGAAGTTGAACAAGCTCTTTTTGATTTTGCGCATTATGGCTCTATTGGAGAAATACGAAACCCTAGAAATAAGCAAGTTCTAGAGGACACTCTTTATGATACTTTTTACAATGTTCTCTATGAGAATTGCACACCTGAATTGAAAATCGAAATAGACAAAATATTTTCTTATCAAAAAGAAACAAAATATATTAATGCTACTCAATATTCAGAATTGTCTGCTAAAATAATTGAATCGATGGGAGATTTGATTTTTAGAATAGAAATTCCTCTGAATGAAAATGATTATTTTCTTTTGCCAGATTTTTGCTCAGCTACTGTTAGAGAAAAGATTAATACATATTTCAACACTGACTTAAATGAAATTGCTTACATCGGCTTCCCTATTAGTAGTAAGATTTATATTCACTTTTACTCGACAAAGATTAAAAACTTGACTATAAAATCTGGTATAGTAAATATTGATAGTAAAAAGGTATTTAGTCAAAATAAATTAAATTTTGACTATAGCGAGAGTAAAGTAGCTTGTGAAGACGAAAAATACTTAACGGAATTTATAAAAACGTTGCACAACACCTCATAAAATTTATGCTTACATTTAAACTAGATAATAAACCGACAAACATTCAACAATCGATTTGCTACGTCCGAAAAATCTCCGATTTTTACGTCGTGCAAATCATAAAACAAAACCGTTATAACCAATTAGATAACAAATGATAATTCTAAATTCAGAACCATTTTCTTTTCAAAAAACCCTTCTGATTGCATTGATTGGAGCTATAATAGGACAAACCTTAATTTTATTAATTAGTTGGATTAAAAGAAAGATTAATTTATCACAAAAGAAACAAATGATTCTAAATGACTTGAATAATCAAAATAAAATACTTGATGTACTTATTCAGAAACATCTTGAATTAAACGAGTTATTTAAAAAAAGAGAAACTGACCATTTCACAACGAGTATTTTTCATACTCTACAATTAGATATTTATCAAAGTGTGCCAAAAAATGAACTTCATTCTATTTTTAAAAAGGAGTTAGTTATATTAGTTGATATATATAAATCGATAGAATTCATAAAACAAAATGGGCCTTATTGGATTTATAAAGATTATTTAGAAAAATCGGAATTACATATTGAAGAGAAAAAAAATGAGACTAATCATAATTTTTATTGCAACACTCATCTTGGATTTATTGATATTGCAATGAAAAATATTGAGAATAATATAAAAACGATTAAAGAAACTAAATTGAATATAATAAAACTGACTGATTAAAAAACTGGTTACAACCCCGCATATAATTTATGTTCAAATCCGATTAAGCACAAACCGACAAATACTCAATAAAAATTACATAATACCAACGCTAAAAGCCATACACATTGCCAAGTCACTTAAACCAGCCACATCAACCAAAACTTGGCAATAAGTATGTCTTTGCCACCGCAAATTGAGATAAACAAGCAAGGAATTAAAAGCAAAGGGTACAACAATGCATATAAAAAATTGCTTAATTCAACTAAATAAAATGATTCTAAAATTTAATTTTAATACATTTAAACATCGGAAAATTGCGTTTTAAAACCCGCAACTTTTCATGTCCAAACACGTTGTGGTTTATATTCACACAAAATCCAACCGAAAATTTGCAACTTGTTAAATATTGAAAATTAAATATTAATCACTAAATTTAAAAACTATGGGAAAGATCAAAATTAACAGAAAAAGAAAACTGAAAAATTATTTAAAAATTGGTTCTTTATTGATTGGAATTTGCATTTTATTAATTAATTGCCAACAAAATGATGAAATTATTCCAATTGAGAATTTGAATCAAAAAAAATACACTTCAAAGAAAATTACATTACAAGAAATAATGCAAAATGAAAATTTAGTACCTTTCATTAAAAATATTGAACATAATTTTGATTATTTTAAAAACACAACTCAAAACAAAAAAATAAAATCAAATGATAACTTGTTTACAATTTTAACAGATGAAATAATTCAGGTAGTAACGGATTCTACTGAAACTTATACTTTTAGAGTTGAAACACCAACGATTCATGACTCTGATTTTGAAAATTTTGTTATTGAAAAAATTAATAACAATCATTACGCATATTATCTTTATCGTTATAAAAGAGTTGAGATAGGTGAAAATAGTCAAATGGACTATCACTTTTCTAAACAAATCGTAGATAGCCGTCAAATAAATTTTGGGGATTTTCAGGAAATTCTAAATAATAGAGTTGATTATTGGGCCTCTATAGATTGTTGGGTAGATTTAAGTTATGATTCAGATGGTCTTCTAACTATTACATACCTAACATGTGGTGGCGCAGGTGGCGGTGGAGGAACTGACGCTCCTGCTCCAAGTGGAACTGATACTTCTGGCGGAGAAACTTGGGATACCACTGGAGATAGCACAACAGGTGGTGGCTCATCATCCAGTACTAGTGATGGATCATCTTCTTCGGGAAGTAGTACTTCTCCAGTAGGTGTTATTCTGAGTCCAACAGCAATCATGCTTGATACTTTTTTTGATAACCTAACTCCTGAACAAAAAGATTGTTTAAAATCTCAATTTGGAACTAGTTTGCATAGTGATATTAAAACTTTTTTAATTGAGAACTTTGACACTAATACCGATGGATCTTATGCGCAAAAAACGAATGTTTCTTCTAGAATTATAACATCATCTAATAATTGGACTTTTTCTGATGCTCAAAATTTTGCTAAATTAGTTCTTGATAATTGCGGTTCTAAGGTTGATTGGGTGGATAAAATTATTATTGACCCTTCTTTTGAAAATTCAAAAGCATATTGTGCTTACAAACTATTAAGAGATAATAACCAGTTTAACCAAATTTTAGATAAACTTATTCCTAAAAATTCTAAATATAGTGTAACTTTTCAAGTTGGATCGGCATCTGGCAATGGTGGTTCCACCATAGCTTCTTACGGACCATTAGGAAATATTAGAGTAACAATAGATGAAGATTTGGTTGCTACAGGTAATATTGTCTCAATAGCAGAAACTATTTTACATGAATCGGTTCATGCTAGATTATATGAAATGGTCAAATCAATTAGCGGAGGATTAGCTAAATTAGATGAGTTTACATACGAAGATTCTGAAATAGGAAAATTAGCAGCTTGCTATAATAAATATGGGAATATAGAGCTTCAACATGAATTTATTTGGCAGAATTATGTTGATGAAATAGCAAAAGGAACTGAGGCCATTCACAAATTGTTTCCAGACAACTATACTGTCTTTCATAATTATATGCAAGGAACAGATGGTTATACAAAAGAAACTTTTTATCAATCCGTAGCTAAAGCAAGTCTAAATCTAACTTCATATTTTAAAAACTTAGATATTACAACACAAACTAATGTATTGAATATGTATTCTGCTTTGAAGGCTAATGGAAAAAAAATAACTAACGCACAAACTTGTCAATAATGAAAAATTTTATTATAGCACTACTTATTTTCCAATCGTTGCTTCCAACTTGTCAAAAGAAAAAAGTTTTATACCTTTTATTTGAAGAAAGACCTGAAAAAGTGTATATAAATCCTAATACAAAATCATTAGGTAATTTCGATATTTTCACTTATCGGATTAAGTTAGATGAGAATTATGAAAAAGAAATTTTCTTTGACCCTACTACTGTGGAAGAAGAAAAAATATATATTGAAAGCGATGGTAAGTATAAAGTAAAATTGCAGCAAAAAGTAATAGATTTATCCAGTTTAAAAGATTATGATGTAAAAGATTATAAATGGTTAAAATCTAAAATGAGATCTTTTAAACCAATTGAAGACTTTTATCAATTTTATAATAAAATATATATTGTCCAAATTGACTCAATTCATAAAAAAGTAATACTAACTGAAGTCGTTAATGTTGAAATTATTCAATAATACAAACCACAACACCGTATATAATTTATGCTTAAATTGTGCTAGTGTTAAGTTAATTTTGATATGACGGTTAATATTTGTATCTTAGCATCAAAAACGGCAAATGGCACACTACACAATCAAGCTAAGCAAAATTGAGGTTGAAGATTTCAATAAAATTATTAACAAAGGGAGACACAGCTCACAAGCTTTTCGCACCGCTTATATTTTATTAAATTGCGATAAGGGTGAATTTTCCGAGAATACAGAGATAAAGAACACAGAAATCTGTAAAATTCTCAAAATAGGGGAAAGAACAATAGACCGCGTAAAGAGAAAGTTCATTGAAGAAGGATTTGAAGGCGTTTTGGAAAGGCGGCCTTCAACCCAAAATTACACCAAAAAGGTAGATGGGGATATTGAAGCAAAATTGGTGACACTGTGTTGCAGCAAACCACCGGAAGGATTTGCGAAGTGGTCATTAAGGCTTTTGGCGGACAAGATGGTTGAATTGGAATATATTGAATACATATCGCATGTAACAGTGGGTGAGGTTTTAAAAAAAACGAACTTAAGCCTTGGAAAGTGAAAGGTTGGGTTATTCCACCAGAACAAAGCAGTGAATTTGTGGCTAATATGGAACATGTGCTGGACATATACAAACTTCCATACGATGAAGAATATCCAGTTGTTTGCATGGATGAATCACCCAAGCAGTTGATAGAAGAGGTTGCCTCAACACCCCTAAAACAAGGGCAGGAAGCCAGGGTTGACTATGAATATATAAGGCACGGCATGGTTAATGTTTTTATTGCAAATGAACCGTTAAGGGGGGAAAGAATGGTTGAAATCACCCAACAAAAAACAAAGAAAGACTGGGCTAAATTTATGAAGCGAATTGCTGATCAGATGCACCCACAGGCAAAAAAGATAAGATTGATTATGGACAATTTCAAAACACATGACGCATCGGCATTCTATGAAACATTTGTGCCAGAAGAGGCCAAAAGACTTCGTGATAGATTTGAATTTGTTTTTACGCCCAAACATGGGAGTTGGTTAAACATGGCTGAAATTGAATTACACGTACTCAACGGACAATGTTTAAATAGACATATTGCCACTATGGAGGAAATAAAATCAGAGGTAGAAGCGTGGCAAAATCATAGAAATAATAAAACTTCCAAAATAAATTGGCAGTTCACAAACGACCAAGCAAGGATAAAACTCAAAAAACTTTACCCGTCAATTTTGACTTAACACAACACTAGCAACATACCAATAATCCAAAAATCGTATATTTGCATACGAAAACTAAAAAAATGAACTACGCTAAAAACATATTGGAAACTATCGGAAACACCCCTATGGTTAAACTCAATAAAATCGTTAAAGAAATTGATGCTTTGGTATTGGCTAAGGTTGAAACCTTTAATCCGGGAAATTCTGTGAAGGACAGGATGGCGGTAAAAATGATTGAAGATGCCGAAAAGCAAGGGGTGTTAAAACCTGGAGGCACTATTATTGAAGGCACTTCGGGAAATACAGGAATGGGATTGGCTTTGGTGGCCATTATTAAAGGATATAAATTAATATGTGTCATCAGCGATAAACAATCCAAAGAAAAAATGGATATTTTAAGGGCTGTGGGCGCTGTGGTGGTGGTTTGTCCGACGAATGTAGGACCCGATGATCCGCGATCTTATTATTCTGTTTCAAAACGTTTGGCTGAAGAAACCCCAAATTCTTGGTATGTAAACCAATACGACAATCCGTCGAATTCTTTGGCGCACTATGAACAGACCGGGCCAGAAATATGGGAACAAACCGATGGAAAAATTACCCATTTTGTTACGGGCGTTGGCACCGGAGGAACTGTTTCGGGCGTTGGAAAATATTTAAAAGAGAAAAATCCGGCCATTAAAATATGGGGAATTGACACTTATGGCTCGGTTTTTAAAAAATACCACGAAACGGGCATTTTCGACGAGAATGAAATTTATCCTTACATCACCGAAGGCATCGGGGAAGATATTCTGCCTAAAAACGTAGATTTCAGCGTAATCGACGGATTTACCAAAGTCACCGACAAGGATGCGGCGGTTTATACACGCAAAATTGCGAAGGAAGAAGGCATATTTGTGGGGAATTCAGCAGGCTCTGCAGTAAAAGGATTGTTGCAGCTGAAAGAACATTTCACCAAAGACGACGTGGTGGTGGTGCTTTTTCACGACCATGGCAGCCGCTATGTGGCCAAAATCTTTAACGATGACTGGATGCGTGAACGCGGTTTTCTGGATGATGAAAAAAAGTTGGCCATCGATTTAATCAGAGACAGGATAGACACTCCTATGATTACGGTAAAAACGGAAGAACTGGTTTCCCACGCCATTGAGCGTATGCGAAATAACGACATCTCCCAAATACCGGTTACCGATGTGGACGGCTTTGTAGGTTCTGTGGATGAAAGTGATTTGTTTCGTTTGTATTTCGACGACAAGGACATCGCCAACAAACCCATAAAAGAAGTGATGCGAGCGCCTTTTCCGATAGTGAAAAGCGATACTTCCATCGATCAGATTTCAAAACTCATCAACCGCGACAACGGTGCTGTGTTGGTAAATTTGGGTAACGATAAATTTCACATCATTACCAAACACGACGTCATTAGGGCGATTCAGTAGGCTCCCTAACCCGCAAAGCAGGAATTGATAATTAAAAATATTAATGATCATGGCTAAGTTCTATTTATAACAGCATTTTTAGGGATTGCAGCCCTTCGGCTCCCTTCAGGATAAATTCATCCTTTTTTGATTCGGCCTTTTGGTGAATCAAAAAAGATTGTAACGAAAAGCCCGCCTGCCTTATCGGCAGGAACGCCAACCAAAAAGGCAGTCAGGCCCAAAATAACACTATATAAATTGCTGTTCTTATTAGAATTAAGCCATGGTCATCAACTATAAGCATTAAATTTTCCTTTTGAGACCTGTGTTGAATGTAGTTGAAATAGGGATAAGGGAAAGTAAATCGAAATTCTTTTAATAAATTTAAAAGGTTGTTCTTGCCCAAGGTAGATTAGAAGTGAATAGTTAGATGTTAAGATTGTCAATACGACAAATAGCCAAAGTTAAATTTCTCAATATTGAAAACTACTAAAAACAATTTTCAAGTTTCCTTGCAATACTATATATTTACACACGTTAAATTGCCAAATAGACAGTAAAAAAGAATACTATTACAAAATTCAACCAATAAAGCGTTGATTATTAATTTATTTTATGCAAAATACCACTGAAAATAATAGCGATTGGTTGTTTGAAATAACCCCAAAAAACAAGCTTTTCAGTTTAAATTTAAAAGAAGTCTGGCAATACCGGGATTTATTGATGCTTTTTGTGAAAAGAAACATCATAACTGCCTATAAACAAACTGTTCTTGGGCCTTTGTGGTATTTAATTCAGCCATTGTTCACTTCGGTAATATTTACCCTTATTTTTAACAATGTTGCCAATATCTCAACAGGAACAGTGCCTCCTTTTTTATTCAATTTGGCAGGAATCACCATTTGGAATTATTTTACGGCCTGTTTTTCGGGAACCTCAAACACGTTTTCCGCCAATGCGGGCATCTTCGGAAAAGTTTATTTTCCGCGCTTAATTATGCCATTAGTCGCCGTAATATCAAATTTGGTGCGGTTCGGAATTCAACTTTTTATTTTTATGGCATTTTTTGGCTATTACTATTATAAAGGTGCCGACATCAGCATCAATAAATATGCGATGTTGTTTCCGGTAATGGTGTTAATTATGGGAATGTTGGGCTTGGGATTGGGAATGATTATCTCTGCAATGGTCACCAAATACAGAGATTTAAGTATTTTGGTGGGATTTGGCATGCAACTCTTGATGTATATTTCGGCAGTGATGTATCCTGTGGCCTATTTTGTGGAAAAATTGCCAAAATATGCCTGGGTGGTGCAGTACAATCCTTTATCCTTTGTGATTGAATCGGTTCGCTATATGCTACTAAACACTGGCATTTTTGATATCGGCATGTTTATTTATACTTTAATAACAACTACTGTTGTGCTGTTTTTGGGGATATTAATTTTTAACAGGGCAGAAAAGAATTTTATTGATACGATTTAAAAGTTTAAAGTTTAAGACAGAAGACGGAAGTCAGAAGTTAAACGAATCAAATTTTCCTCTTAAAGAGGGGTTAGGGATGTGTAAAAAATATGAAAAGAAAAAAATTTAATAAAAACCAGTCAACACTAATCAGGGAAGTTCAAGTTTAAAAACTAAAAACCAGCAACCAAGTAATACCAGATATCTGCAAAAAAAATGAAAAAAATATTAGTTACCGGAGGCGCCGGATTTATAGGATCTCATTTGTGTGAACGATTGCTGAACGAAGGCAACGAAGTTATTTGTCTGGACAATTATTTTTCAAGTAACAAAAGCAACATCATTGGGTTGACTGCCAATCCGTATTTCGAATTGGTGCGGCATGACATTACGCAGCCTTACTTTGCCGAAGTGGATGAAATTTACAATTTAGCCTGTCCGGCAAGCCCAATTTACTACCAGCACGATCCCATAAAAACAATCCAAACTTCTGTCATGGGCGCCATCAATATGTTGGGTTTGGCAAAGCGGCTGAACGCAAAAATTTTGCAGGCAAGCACCAGTGAAGTGTATGGTGATCCTATTGTTCATCCGCAAAAAGAAGATTATTGGGGCAATGTAAATCCAATTGGATTGCGCTCTTGTTACGATGAAGGAAAACGTTGCGCAGAGACCTTATTTATGGATTACCACCATCAAAATAAAGTAGCCATTAAAATTATACGCATCTTTAACACCTACGGACCCAATATGAATGTGAACGACGGCAGGGTGGTGTCAAATTTTATTGTTCAGGCCTTAAAAGGCGAAAATATCACGATGTATGGCGATGGAATGCAAACACGTTCCTTTCAATATGTGGATGATTTGGTGGAAGGCATGGTACGCATGATGAATTCTGATCCGCAATTTTTGGGGCCGGTAAATCTGGGGAATCCCAACGAGTTTAGCATGTTGGAGCTGGCAAAAACCATCATCGATTTAACAGGAAGTGACTCTAAAATTATTTTTATGCCTTTGCCAAAAGACGATCCAAAACAACGCCAGCCAAACATTGAACTAGCCAAAGAAAAGCTAAACGGCTGGGAACCTAAAATTCAACTCAAAGAGGGCCTTGGTAAAACGATTGCATATTTTGATGAAATTATTAAGAAAAGGTAAAAGTCCGAAGACGGAAGACAGAAGACCGAAGCATGCCTGCCTGCCGGCAGGACCGAAGGCCGATTCCCATAGTTGTTGGTACCAAAGATAGATTTCATAAACACTTGCAAACAATTAAAATACCAACAACCAGAAACACCATAAGGCCACTAAAAAAATAAATAAATTAAAATAATTCGCCTTAATGTAATTTGTATGCTTTTAAAGTGTACTTTTGCACCCGATTTTAACCGATTTATAGATGGGCATCTGTAGATCATAATATTTACAGAAATGTCGACATTTAAAGAACTAGGGCTTAACAGCCAAATTTTACAAGCATTAACTGATTTAGGGTATGAGAACCCAACTGAAATTCAGAAAAAAGCAATCCCTCAAGTATTATCTTCCAAGCAAGATTTAAAAGCATTTGCGCAAACAGGCACAGGGAAAACTGCAGCTTTCAGTTTGCCAATTTTAGAGCAAATTGACGCTGAAAGTGGTGATACCCAAGCAATCATTTTATCGCCAACACGTGAGTTGGCTTTGCAAATCGCCAATAACATCACCGATTTTTCAAAACATTTAAAAGGCGTTAAAACACTTGCCGTTTATGGCGGTGCCAGCATTGAAGACCAAGTCAGAAAACTAAATAAAGGCGTACAAATTATTGTTGGAACCCCGGGAAGAACGGTTGATTTGATCAACAGAAAGCAATTAAAACTTTCAAATCTTAAATGGCTTATTTTAGATGAAGCCGATGAGATGTTGAATATGGGTTTTAAAGATGAGTTGGATAAAATTTTGGCCGTTACGCCAAAAGAAAAACAAACATTGTTATTTTCTGCAACGTTTCCAAAAGAAGTGGAAGGCATTGCTAAAGCTTATTTAAGAAATCCGATTGAAATCAGCGCCGGAGAAAAAAACAAAGGAACTGACCAAGTATCACATCAATATTATGTGGTTTCAGAAAGAAACAGGTACAATGCCATCAAAAGAATTGCTGACGTAAATCCTGATATATACTGCATCATTTTTTGCAGAACCAGAAGAGAAACACAAGAAGTTGCTGATAAATTAATCAGCGACGGATACAATGTTGATGCGCTTCACGGCGATTTATCACAAGCGCAACGCGACAGTGTGATGGAAAAATTCCGTAGCAAAACCTTGCAAATTTTGGTTGCGACCGATGTTGCCGCAAGGGGATTGGATGTAACCGATTTAACACACGTAATCAACCACAAACTTCCGGACCAGATTGAATCTTACACGCACCGTAGCGGCAGAACTGGCCGTGCAGGAAAAGAGGGAATTTCAATCGCTATTGTAACCGTTAGAGAAAAAAGCAAATTGCACCCAATTGAAAGATTGATCGGCAAAAAATTCATAAGCACGCCAATTCCTACAGGAAAGGAAATTTGTCAAAACCAATTGTTAAAATTGATTGATAAAGTGCATGATATTAAAGTGAATGAAACTGAAATCAATGATTTTTTACCTTCTATTTACGAGAAATTGAAAGATTTAGACCGTGAAGAATTGATAAAAAGATTTGTATCCATAGAATTCAATACCTTTTTAACGTATTATGAAAATGCGCCTGACTTAAATGACAGTGAGCATATGAGAGGTGTTGACAGAAATTCTGACAGAGGAAGCAAAAGAAGAGACGATGAAAATATGACGCGTTTCTTTATCAATATCGGTAAAAAAGACAAATTAAATCCTGCAAGATTGATTGGTTTGATTAACGACCAAAGAATTGCCAAAAATATTGAAATCGGACAAATTGAAATTTTAGACACTTTTTCTTTCTTTGAATTGGATAAAACCTATGAAAAAGAAACAATGAGCGCTTTTGAAGGAAATGATGTTGATTTTGAAGGAAGAAACGTAAATGTTGAAATTACCACCAAACAACGTACCGGTCAGGCAAGAAGCGGCGGCGGAAGCAGCAGCAGAGGAGGCGACAGAGACAGAGGTCCAAGAAAAAGAACCGGTGACAGCGACAGGGGCAATGACAGAAAAAGATCGGGTGACGGAGAAAGAAAACCTAAAACCGATTTTGGCGGATTTGGAAGAAAACGCCCGGGTGCTCCAGGAACAATCAGTAAAAGCACTTTTGGATCGGACCAAAATCCGAAAAGAAGAAAAAGAATATAATTAAAAAAGCCGCTCTAAGCGGCTTTTTTTTATGTTCAATTGAGGAAAATAACCCAAGAATTTTTATTGAAATTGTTTGGCAATTTTCTCTGCTTTCCTCGATTCGGAATAATCGTAAAAACCTTCACCCGATTTTATTCCCAGTTTTCCGGCTTGTACCATATTCACCAAAAGCGGACAAGGCGCATACTTCGGATTTTTAAATCCGTTGTACATCACTTCCAAAATAGACAAACATACATCCAAGCCAATAAAATCGGCCAGTTGCAACGGACCCATTGGATGCGCCATTCCCAATTTCATCACCGTGTCAATTTCATAAACGCCGGCAACGCCATTGTACAAAGTTTCTATGGCTTCATTAAGCATAGGCATTAAAATACGGTTGGCCACAAATCCGGGATAGTCATTGACTTCAACAGGCGTTTTTTGCAAGTTTTGCGAAAGCTCCATAATGGTTTTTGTCACTTCATCAGAAGTGTTGTATCCTCTAATGATTTCAACCAATTTCATAATGGGAACCGGATTCATAAAGTGCATTCCTATCACTTTTTCAGGTCGTTTTGTAACCGATGCAATTTTAGTGATTGAAATGGATGAAGTATTGGAAGCTAAAATGGCTTTTTCTGGTGCTTCTTCGTCAATTTGCTTAAATATTTTTAATTTTAAATCTACATTTTCTGTGGCAGCTTCAACCACCAAATCAACATTTTTTACGCCTTCAGCAATTGAAGTGAATGTGGTGATATTGGCCAAAGTTTGGGTTTTAATTTCCGCAGTAATTGTTCCTTTATCAACCAAGCGATCCAAGTTTTTAACTATGTTAGACAAGCCGCGATCTAAAGCTTCTTGTGAAACATCAATTAAATGTACATTGTAATTATTTTGGGCGAAAACGAGGGCAATTCCATTTCCCATAGTTCCTGCGCCTATAACAGCTATATTTTTCATTCTAAATATTATTTGTTTATAAAGATTTTAACTTGTCCCGCCAATGCGGGATGTGATTATATAATTAATTGTCCTTTTAAATAGGTAACGGCTTGTCCGCTCATTTCAACACGGTCATTTAAATATTCGCATTTCAAATACCCTGTTCTTTTTGAGCATTGGACAGCTTCTAATTTTGTTTTATGCAACTTTTTCGCCCAAAAAGGAATCAGCAAGGTATGCGTAGAACCTGTTACCGGATCTTCATTTATGCCCATGTTTGGCGCAAATACTCGGGAAACAAAATCGACTTGGTCACCTTTTGAAGTAACAATAATCACGTTTGTTTCTATTTGGGCCAATAAATTGAATGCTGGTTTTAAATTTTTAATAACAGTTTCATTTTCCAATTCAACCAGCAATTTTCCTTTTCCTTTATAGCTTTTTAAAACAGGGACATTTAAGGCTAATGTTAAAAGTTCAGGCGTTTCAATTGCTGAAATTTCTTCTGAAGGAAAATTTAAAGTATACCAATCTGCTGATTTTATAACAGTCAATTTACCACTTTTTGAATTAAATGTGAGCTGTTTTTCTTTGTAATTTAATTCGCTGAAGATAATATGTGCCGCAGCCAACGTTGCATGGCCGCATAAATCTACTTCGCAAGTGGGCGTAAACCATTTTATGTCGAATGAATTTCCGTTTTTTACAAAGAAAACAGTTTCCGATAAATTGTTTTCTTCAGCAATTGCTTGCATTAAATCGGTTGAAATCCATTTTTCAAGCGGACAAACAGCGGCGGGATTTCCTTTAAAAATCTTATTGGTAAATGCGTCAACTTGGTAAATATCCATGCTAAAAATCGTTAATGATCATTTGTGCAACACGAAGTGCTTCCGTGCCTTGTTCTAAGGTTACAATTGGTGTTGTATTGTTATTGATGGCGTCGGCAAAAGTTTCCAGTTCGTCTAAAATGGCATTGTTGGTCGCGATTTTCGGATTTTCAAAATAGATTTGCTTTTTTAAGCCTTCCGCATTTTGTAAAATCATATCGAAATCGCCCGGAGTCTCAGGTGCATCTTTCATTCTCACCACTTCGGTTGCTTTTTCAAAGAAATCAACAGCAATATAGGCATCACGCTGAAAAAATCGTGTTTTGCGCATGTTTTTCAAAGAAATTCTGCTGGCGGTTAAATTGGCAACGCATCCGTTTTCAAATTCAATGCGTGCATTCGCAATATCTGGCGTATCGCTTAAAATGGAAACGCCGCTTGCATTGATGCTTTTTACTTTTGATTTCACCACGCTCAAAATAATGTCGATGTCGTGAATCATTAAATCCAACACTACAGGAACATCAGTTCCTCTCGGATTGAACTCTGCCAAACGATGTGTTTCAATAAACATTGGATTGTGAATGGCGTCTTTAACCGCGGTAAAAGCCGGATTAAAGCGTTCAACGTGGCCAACCTGACCCTTTACCTTGTGTTTTTTCAAAAGTTCAATAAGAATTTCAGCTTCTTCAACCGTTTTGGTGATGGGTTTTTCAATAAAAACGTGTTTTCCTTTTTCTATGGCTTCTTTTGCGCAATCGAAATGAGAAAGCGTTGGCGTTACAATGTCAATAACATCAACGGCATCAATTAATTCCTGAATTGAATCAAAAGATTTATATCCAAATTCTTTTGCAACTTTTTCTGCGTTTTCTTTAATTGGGTCATAAAAACCGACCAATTCGTATTTATCTGATTGATTTATTAATTTTAAATGAATTTTTCCTAGATGTCCCGCACCTAAAACTCCTGCTTTCAGCATAATTAAAGTCGTTAATATTTATACAGGTAAAAGTACATTCTTTAGGCATTTATTCCTATTTTTAGGCATTCAAATTTTAGGGAATAGTGAAGGACACGCACAAGCATAACGGGCTTAGAAATCAGTTGGTAAAGATAATTGCACAAAAAGGAATAACGGACAAAAATGTGTTGACCGCGATGGGAATTGTGCCCCGTCACTTGTTTATGGATTCAAGTTTTGCCGATTTTGCCTATCAGGATAAAGCATTTCCAATAGGTTCCGACCAAACCATTTCACAACCATATACGGTTGCTTTTCAAACTGAATTGCTGCAGATTCGTGAAAATCACCAAATTTTGGAAATAGGTACAGGATCGGGATACCAAACTGCTGTTTTATTGGAAATGGGCGCAAAAGTATATACCATTGAACGCCAGCAGGAGTTGTTTAAAAAAACAAAATTGTTTCTGCCAAAACTGGGTTACAAACCTAAAAAAATAATTTTTGGCGATGGTTATAAAGGTTTGCCGGAAGATGCGCCCTTTGACGGAATTATTGTGACCGCGGGTGCGCCTGTTGTGCCTAAAGCTTTATTAAGTCAGTTAAAAATAGGAGGAAGGCTGGTGATTCCTGTTGGTGATAAAGAACAAATTATGACCTTATTTATTAGAACCAGCGAAAAAGATTTTGAAAAGCACGAGTTGGGCAAATTTAAATTTGTGCCTATGCTAAATAAGAAAAATTAGTTTAATTACACTTTTACTTTGTACCAATATTGCGTTCTTCCCAACAAAGCAAAACCTAAATAACCGCGCACTTTTAGTTTGTTAGGCTCTTCTAAGGTTAGGTAGCATTTGTATTCTTTTCCAGTTTTTGGGTCAAGTATTTTTGCGCCATTCCATTCGTCACCGTCTTTTTTTAAGCCATCTATAATTATCAAACCTTTAAGTGGCTTGTTTTTATTGGCGCCTTTACAATTTTCGCAAACCCGGTTTTCTTCACCTTTCACCAATAATTTTACAATTTTTGCGTAAATTTTTCCTTCAACCTGATAAATTTCAACGATAGATCTTTCTTTGCCTGTTTCGTCGTCAATGGTTTTCCATTTTCCTGTAATTGATTGTGAATGACCTAGAATTGAAAGGAATAACACAAAAATGAGCAGTATTTTTTTCATAAGATAAGAATTAAAAAAGTTTGGCGTCAAATTGAAAATCCCATTTCCCCTGAACTTTTAACACTTGCTCAATCACATCGCGAACGCAGCCTTTTCCTCCATTTTTATGCGAAATATAGCTGGAAATATGCTGAATTTCAGGAACAGCGTCTTTCGGACAGCAAGGCAATCCAACAATTTTCATCACTTGATAATCGGGAATGTCATCACCCATATACAAAACTTCCTCTGGTTTAATGCCGTAAAGCGCCGTATAATCTTCAAACTGATCTGTTTTATGGTGCGTTCCCAAATAGATATCTGTAATCCCCAATGCCGTAAATCGCTTGCGAACACCTTCATTGGTGCCTCCGGAAATAATGCAAACACGATATCCGGCAGTTAAGGCCGTTTTAAGCGCATAACCATCTTTAATATTCATTTCCCGCAACAATTCGCCGGCCTCGGTGACTCTTACATTGCCATTTGTCAGTACGCCGTCAACATCAAAAATAAAGGTGGTGATTTGCGGCATTATTTCTTTATAACTTTTTTCCATAAATATTGTAAATAGATTTGGTGAGCAATGTATAAATTTCTTGTTGATTTTTATTGAGCATTGCTATATGTTTTTCAATGGTTTTGGTGTCATTTCGCTTTGCGGGTCCGGTTTGTGCTTCAAACGGCGACAAAGTACTTATTTTATTTGCCGTTTCCAGTATTAAAGGCAACAATATTTCAAAAGGCACCTTATTTTGCTCGCAAATTTTATGTCCGATGTGGTAAAGGTGATTCACAAAATTATTGACAAATACTGCAGCAACGTGCAAACTTTTTCGTTGATCGGATTTTATGCGATAACAATTTTTTGAGAGTAATTTTGCCAAAGTTTCCAATACGATTAAATCCTTTCCTTTTTCTGCTTCAACACAAATTGGAACGGTTGAAAAATCGATTTTTCTTTCTTTGGAAAAGCTTTGCAACAAATAAAACACGCCTTTATTGGAAACGGATTTAAGCTCGTCCATCGCCATGCTTCCCGAAGTATGCACCACCAATTTATTTTTTAAATTTAAGGCCGAAGAAAGCTCAGAAATCGCATTGTCGGAAACCGCAAGGATGTAAATGTCTGCATCTTTTAATTCCGACAAATTATTTGTAATTAAAGTGTTGTTTTTAAAGAAGTTAATTTTCTCCAAACTTCTATTGTAAACCTGAACTACATTTACCGCACTGTTTTGCAACAATGCATTTGTTAAATGAAAGGCGACATTTCCGCCGCCAAGGATTACGATATTAAACATAATGCGAAGTTAACAATTGACAAATGATAATTAACAATTAACAAATATTAAGGCTAAAAGTTGTTCTTTCCAACCAATAATTTCTCTTTTGAAGGCTAGGAGGCTATCATTTTATTATTCGAAATAATGCCATACACTTTTCCGTTTAAATTTTTATTCAGGAAAATGGCATTTTTGGAGGTCGATAAGATGTCTTTTTCTGTAAAGGTATATTCAAAATCGGGATTGAACAGGGTGATGTTGGCTTGTTGTCCTTCAGCAATGGGATAGGTTGGCACGTTAAACCGTTCTCGTGGTTTTGTGGTCAAACAACCGATTAAAGTCTCCAGTCCGATGGTTTTATTTAACGCACCAAACAAACTTTCCAGTCCAATAGTCCCAAATTTTGCATTGCTGTATTCCACTTTCTTATGTTCAACATCCATGGGATTGTGATCGCTGGTCACCATATCAATCACGCCTTCTTTGATGCTTTTTATCAACGCTTTAACGTCTTTTGAAGTGCGTAATGGTGGCAAAACCTTGGTATTTGTGTTAAAACTTTTCAATTCATCGTCGGTCAAAACCAAGTGATGTGCGGCAACGCTGCAGGTAATATTCAATTTTTTCTTTTTGGCTTCTTTGATAAGTTCTACTGATTTTACAGTGGAAATTGTTGGAATGTGCAATTTTCCGCCGGTATATTCCAGCAGAAACAAATCGCGTACAATTTGCAATTCTTCCGACAAAGCCGGGATTCCTTTTAAACCTAGTTTTGTGCTGTTGATTTCTTCATTCACCAAGCCAATTCCGGCAATGGAATCGTTCTGCGGAAAACTCATAATAAGCGCATCAAAATTTTGTGCGTATTGCAATCCGATTTTCAACAAATTGGCATTTGAAACGGCTTTGTTATAGTCTCCAAAAGCAATGGCGCCGGCATTTTGCATATCATACAATTCCGCAATGTCTTCGCTTTTGCCGCTTTTTGTAAGATTTCCTATCGGAAAAAGCGCAGTGGCAGCATTGGCGGCTTTATTTTTTAAGAACTGAACGGCCGATTTATTGTCGGTAGCCGGATAAGTATTCGGATTTACGGCAACAGCGGTAAATCCGCTTTTTGAAGCTGTTTTTAATCCGTTTTCAATCGTCTCCCGATCCTCAAACCCTGGTTCTCCAAAGCAAACGCTCGAATCGAACCAGCCCTGGGAAATATGCAGGTTGTCAAATGTATATTCTTTATAATTTTTTGGATTTTTGAGGTTGTCGCCAATTTTTGTGATGGTGCCGTTTTCAATAAGGATGTCTTTAATTTGAAGGTGAAACGGACTAGAAGAATCGATAATGGTAGCAGACTTTAGCAGTAAATTCATATTTTGAAATATTTTAATAACAGCATTTCAATGAACAAAAATAGCACAGAAAATGCTAAAAACCATTTAAAAAGCCAATTGATTTTATGTTGATTGCCAATTTCACTAAAAAGATCATCAATTGATGTGTAAACAATGGCGTTTTCAGCTTTACCAACCAATGATTTTAAATCGGCATAATTGGCGTCACTTTCTTCTCTGTTGTAGTTTAATGCGATGGTTTTCACGACTTCATCATTGCTGGAAACATTGTAAAATCCGCTTTGCAGCGTCACATCCGTCAAAGTAAGATCTACTTTATTTGGGGAAACTTTTTGAAGCGGAATAAACGCATTGGTTTCGTTTGAAATCTTAAGCACCTCATCTTTCCCAATGGAAGTTTTGATTTCAATATTGTTTTCAGGCGCAATGGTGTAATAAAGTTGGGATGTTTTTAAGCTTGTTTTGGAAAAATTATAAAAAATGGGCACCACCAATGGCGATTGTGTAAAATCGGAAATTCCTTTGTTTAAAGGCGATGAAACCCAATAAAAAGTACCGTTTTTGTTTTTTACGGAAGAGATAAACGGACTGTTATTGTCGAATTTTAGAATGTCGGAACTGTTTCTTGAACTGTTTTGATAATGTAAAGATGTTTTCGGGTATTGAAAATTGGTCACTTTCTTTTCAAAAACATCATCAATTAAAGGATGTCCGTAATTTATGGAAGTAATTAAATGTTCATTTTCGATTTTAGCGCTTATTTTTCCAGCCTGAAATGCGTTTAAAAATCGGTTATAGGAATCTATATTCGCATTTTGTGAAGGAATCACCGCCAAATTTCCGCCGTTTTCCATAAACTCGCTTAAACTGCGTTGCAATTCTGCTGGAATATCGACCAATTCATTCAAAATAATTAAATCCTGATTTTGAATATTGTTGTAATTTAAGTTAGAAAGCGGGGTAGCGGTAAAATTAAATTCTTGTTCAGTATAAATTTTTGATAAAAATTCGGCCGGATTCCCGATGCTTAACACGTTGGTTTTTTCGGGAGCGGAAATCGAAAAATAAAAGTCGTTGTCGAATTCCAAACCGTCATCAATTAAAGAGACTTTTCCATTAAATTGAGTGGAATTTGGAATGGTAAATTGAACCGTTTGCCGATTGGAATTAGCGAATATGGCCGTTGTTTTTCCTATTAAGGTTTCTTCCTGGAATAGGGAAACAGGAATCGTTTCACTGATAATTTTGCTGCTTTTCACCAATACATTCAAGGTTAATTCTGTTAAAGATTTTTGTTCGACAGACACACTGTCCAAATAAATATTTTGTGATTCTTTTGGAGAGTGCTGCAGCAAAGAAACAGCAGCGTTTACAATTGTAAAATCAATTTTATTTTGAAAGTTAATATTTTGAAAATCAGATATTAAAATAACCTTATCTAAGGTATTAGTTTTAGGTAAATAATTGCTCTTTGCTTTCAGTAAAACGGTATTCAAATCTAGTTTATTTGGAGAATAATCAAGGCTGATCAATTCATTTTTTAAGGCATTGATGTCTAAATCCTTTAAATTATCCTCATTGGTGATCAGTGTAAAAGCGCTGTTTTGAAGGTTGTTGTTTTCAATGATTTTTTGGGCGGCGCTTTTTAACAATTCCCCTTTTTCACCCTTTGCCTGCATGCTGTAAGAATTGTCTAAATAAATGGTGACATTCACATTTTGCTGGATGGCAGATTCTGAAAAATAAGGTTGTGAAAAAGCAAAAATAAGACAGGTAAAAATGAATAATCGGCTTATTAAAACGAGCCATTTTTTAATTTGTGAACTTTTTCTGGTTTGCCTTTCAATATTTTTTAAGAATGCAACATTGGTAAAAGGGACTTTAACGAAGCGTTGCAGCTGAAATAAATGAACAATTATCGGGATGATAAGAAGCAGAAGTGCGTATAGAATTTCCGGATGCTTAAATTGCATTGTTCAAAATGGTTTCTCAAAGATATAAAAATAGCGGTTATCTATGAAAAATAGTTTTTTAAAATACCCAAGGCGTATTTGCTTGCAATAGCATTGGCAAATTTCGGAAAATCTATGGTCGCATTGTCGTTTGCCTTGTCGGAAATTACGCGAATGATGGAAAACGGCACTTCATATTCAAAACACACTTGCGCCACCGCAGCGCCTTCCATTTCAACACAAATGGCTGTTGGAAGCTTTTTGTTCAGTTTTTTAATTTTTTTAAGACTTGAAATAAACTGGTCGCCGCTGGCAATGTCGCCATAAACCACTTTTGGGGTTTGGATGTCAAAAAGCTGAGAATCTTCCAGTGCAATATATTGCTGGTAAGTGGCTAAAAACACATTTGTGGCTTCCAGTAATTTTTCGGAATCATTGGTTTCCAGAAACTTCTTTCTTAAAATGGGAATTTCAAATTTTTCGTAAAACGGAAACGCATTTAAATCGTGCTGGTACAAATTTTTGCCAATCACAATATCGCCAATATTTAAATCTTGATGAATGGCGCCGGCCACGCCCGTAAAAATAATTTCTTTGACCTCAAAATCGTTGATCAATTGTGTGGTGGTTGCTGCGGAAGCGACTTTTCCCCAGCGGGAAAAAACAAGCACAACTTTTTTACCAAATAAAGTGCCTGTGTAATAGGTTCGCATTCCTTTTTCGGTGGTTGTTACTTGCTGAAGTTCGTGGAGCAGCGCCTGAATTTCTTCCTGCATTGCGCTAATAATTCCTGTCATTTTATAAAGGTTTGTTGCTTATTTTGCCATCAATCATTTCCAGTTTCCGGTCGGCCATCTCAGCCAATTCCTTATTGTGTGTTACAATCACAAAAGTTTGGTTGAATGTATCACGCAAGGTGAAAAACAGTTCGTGCAAATTTTTGGCAGAAGAAGAATCTAAATTGCCGCTGGGCTCATCAGCAAAAATAACATCGGGATTGTTGATTAATGCCCTGGCAACTGCAACACGTTGCTGCTCACCGCCCGACAATTCGTTTGGTTTGTGGTGCATTCTGCTCGAAAGCCCCAAAAAATTAAGCAATTCCTTGGCTTTGTTTTCCGCATCTTTTTTAGAAGTATTTCCTATAAAAGCAGGAATACACACATTTTCAAGCGCCGTAAATTCGGGAAGCAATTGATGAAACTGAAAAATAAAACCGATATGCTGATTTCTGAACTTAGAAAGTTCGTTGTCTTTTAATTCGAGGATGTTTTTGGTGCTGATGGCAAGCTTGGAATCCTTGCCTTTACTTGGATAATCCAACGTGCCAAGAATTTGCAGCAACGTTGTTTTACCGGCTCCTGACGGACCAACAATCGCCACAATTTCTCCTTTTTTAATGGACAAATCCACGCCTTTTAAAACCTCTAAATCCCCGTAAAATTTATGAATATTTTTAGCCTCTATCATGCGGTAAAAGTAAGCATTTTTGTTTTAAAATTGTTTATACGTTTATTTGTTTAATCGTTGAACAGTTTGATTCACTGTTTATTTGCCCAATCGATTTACAAATGATTGATTTAATCTTGATTTAACTGAACATATAACTTTTATTGCCAACACGCCGGCTGGCCTTATCGCTAAAAACAGCTACCAGCTGTTTTTTTTAACGCTCTGTCCCCCTTCGGGGGCTAAGGGGGCTTACATCCAGGCTTTAACATTGTTATAGTCCAGATAATAGATAAATTTAACAGAAAGATTGTTGTTTACAGGTTCTGTAAAAAGATTGTCTAAGTTCTTCTTAAAATTTAAATGCGCCAATTGATCCTCATTAAAAATGGAGTTTCTGTATAAAACCACCAACTGGCTTCCGGGGGCAAATTCCCAGGAGTAACTTAAATCCAAATTCCAGATATTGTAATTAATGTCATGGTTCCCTTGATAGGTGCTGGCATTTAAAACACCTTCATTGTTCAACTCAAAAAAATTGGTATCGTATTGTACCGGAGACCAATAATGCCTGAAGGAAAGCGCCAAAGTTGATTTTATGTTGAAACTTAAATTGCCCGTTAAAGTATTTGTCACCGTTTTTACATCCCTGTTTCCAAAAATAATGCTTCCGTTATCCAAATTGGTGACCCATCCTTTATCATTAATGAGTTTGGAGAAATTCAACTTATAAACAGTAGAAAATTTGTCGGAAAAGCGATAGCGTGGCGAAAAGGTTAAATCAGCTAATTCATTATTGAGGGTGTATCTTTTGGCATAAGTGGCTCTAACATCAATGGCGAATTTTTTTCTGTAATCTGAAGAAATCCAACCGTTTAGTATATAAACAGATTTTTGTTTAAAAAACCGTCCGTCAACGCGAGGCGCATAAAAATCGTATTGGTCGCCTAAATTTGTCGCCAATTCTCCGCCAAAGGCAAATCGGCTCTTAGTGAAAAAGAAATAATCCAATTCAAAATAATTTCCTGCGTAATCATTGGAATTGTTTTGATAATTGAGAACGCCTGTAAATTTAAATTTATAATCGTCAAAAGTTTTTGTGGGCTCAAATATTCTATAGGACATTTGTGTCCAATAGTCGGCGTAATTATTTTTGCTCTGATAGCCCAAATCTTTAATATCGTATTTTTTATCGCTTCTTTTGTGGCCAATTTCATATTGATAATTGCCAAATATTTTGCCAGCTTCCATATAACCGGAATAACCCGATTTGTTTTCGCCATTTTCCAGAATGTTGCTAATTTTAAGATCTCCCGAAGTTTTAAACCTGTTTTTTTTGTCGGCAACACTAAAAAGAAATGCAGAAACATTGGCGTCCCTAAAACTGCCGTTTCGGGTAACATTGGTATTTATAAAACTTACGGAGGAGTTTTTGTTGAATTGTTGGTCCAGCACCATCACATTATAATTGGCAAGCGGTTCCGTAACGAATTCTCGCGTTTCCTGCGTGATGGAATTTTTAATTTCTGCGGATGTTTTTTCGGTGATGGCATTGAAAAAACCGATGCCCAATCCTTTTTTTGTCCTGCCTGAAACTTTTAGGGCGTTGATCATATTGACTTTTGCCGGATTGTTCGTGATTTCTTCATTTTCATTTAAATTGGATTGAACATTACCATAACCCACGGGCGTGTTTCCAATTCGTCTGGAATAAAACAAACCTCCTTTGTTAAAAAGTTCTGTGCCTTCGGTAAAAAAGGAACGTTTTTCTGAGTATTTCTGTTCAAACGGACCTAAATTTAAAACCTGATCGTCAAAAGCTGTTTGCCCAAAATCGGGAATAAGGGTTGCATCCAAGGTAAAACTTTCGTTGATGCCATATTTTAAATCCATTCCAACCGCGTAATCTGTTTCTGAATTCCCGTTATAAGAATTAACGGCGGCAAAAGCGTAGGGAGAAAAACTGAGTCGGGTAGGAGGTTTAATGTCTTTTATGCCAGTGATTATTCCTGAATATTGCGTGAATAACCCCACTTTCTTATCTATATAATTCCAAGAGTATTGCTCATTAAGCCTGTTTATTCTTCTGTGAAAATTAACGCCCCAGGTTTGGTCGGTTGAATTGCTGAACCGCAAGGCTGAATAAGGAATTTTGATTTCTGCTACCCAACTGTCGCCATTAATTTTAACGTCGCTTTCCCAAACGGCATTCCAGCTAAAATCTTCGCCCATAGAAGAAACTTTGGCATCGCCTTGGGCGCCGGTGCTCATCACGAAAAATTCAGTGTCATTTTGACCGTCGTTATTTGGGTTGATGCTGATCAGGAAAAAATCGACTTGGCCAAACTCGTCTCTTCCTCCAAATTGTAAAGGAATAGCCTTCGGGTTCACGTCGTACATCGTTGCGCCAAAATAAATGGCTTCATCATCGTAGGCAATTTTCACAACCGTTTTCATATTTTCCCTTTCATCACCGCCATCTCCAGGCTTAAACATTTGAAAATTTTGGGCAGGTTCGGCATCCTTCCAAAAATCTTCATCCAAAAAACCGTCAATTGATGGGGTTTTGACAATTCTTAATGCATTAACCGATTTAACTTTTTCTTGGGAATGGGAGAGTGAAAAAATAAATAAACTGATTATTAAAAGGGATTTCTTCATTGTAAAGGAATAAACAGACACAAATTTTTGGTTAAAATATTTAAGATGTAAATCAAACTATTTTAATAAATGTTATTATATAGACGCACAAAAATACACATTGTTACACTATGTAAAACTTTTTTTAAATACCTATTAATTTTAAGTTAGGATTACTACATTTGTTGATATTTACAAAAACCATTATCTCTAATGAATTTACACGAATATCAAGGAAAAGAATTACTAAGTAGTTTTGGCGTAAGAATACAACGCGGCATAGTTGCCGACAACCATTTAAAAGCGGTAGACGCGGCAAAGCAATTGGCTGTGGAAACCGGAACAGGCTGGTGGGTTGTGAAAGCACAAATTCATGCGGGCGGACGAGGAAAAGGCGGTGGCGTAAAACTGGCCAAAAGTTTAAAAGATGTTGAATCAATTTCTGAAAGTATCATCGGGATGATGTTGATCACACCCCAAACACCACCTCAAGGAAAAAAAGTGCATCAGGTTTTGGTTGCGGAAGACGTATATTATCCGGGAGCGAGTGAACCTGAAGAATATTATATGTCGGTTTTGTTAAACAGAGCCACCGGAAAAAATATGATTATGTATTCTACCGAAGGCGGAATGGATATTGAAACTGTTGCCGAAAAAACACCTCATTTAATTTTTACCGAAGAAATGGATCCTTTATTGGGATTGCAAGCTTTTCAGGCGCGTAAAATTGCCTTTAATTTGGGATTGTCGGGAAATGCGTTAAAAGAAATGATCAAGTTTGTGACTTCTTTATATACTGCTTTTGTTCAGTCGGATGCCACTTTATTTGAAATAAACCCAGTTTTAAAAACATCGGATGATAAAATTTTAGCGGTTGATTCAAAAGTTGTTTTGGATGATAACGCTTTATTTCGCCATCAAGATTTAGCGGTACTAAGAGATTTTCGTGAAGAAAGTCCGATTGAGGTTGAAGCCAACGCTGCAGGATTGAATTATGTTGATTTAGACGGAAATGTGGGTTGTATGGTAAACGGAGCCGGATTGGCGATGAGCACCATGGATTTAATCAAACAATCGGGCGGAGAACCGGCAAACTTTTTGGATGTAGGCGGTACGGCAGATGCAAAACGTGTTGAAACAGCCTTCAGAATTATCTTAAAAGATTCGAACGTAAAAGCGATATTGGTCAATATTTTTGGCGGAATTGTACGTTGCGACCGTGTGGCGCAAGGCGTTATTGATGCTTATAAAAATATGGGCGATGCCATTAACATACCAATTATTGTGCGTTTACAAGGCACCAACGCCAAAGAAGCGCAAGAGCTTTTAGACAATAGCGGATTGGATTTAATTTCAGCAACTGAATTTCAGGAAGCTGCGGATAAAGTGCAAAAAGTATTGGCATAACCTAGCATAAAATACAATCAAAAAAAGCTGATGTTCAATTCGAGGCCACTGAAAAAGTCAATTTAAGACTTAAATATTAATAAAAAAGGAGTAGAAACGCAAGTTTATCTACTCCTTTTTTTGTATCTTGTAGTGCCTTAAACACTTAATATATATGCTGTTACAACAAA
>JAUYUA010000067.1 GCA_030694935.1 Lutibacter sp.
ATTTTGATACACAGCAGAATGATTAATAGCGACTGCATCTGTACCAATAAAAAATAAAAGATGAACAGATGAAACGAGCCAAAACAAAATTTGATAAACACAGAAATGATTAATGGAGAACCTGCCTGTCCGGCAGGCAGGCCAGCCAGCCGGCAGGCAAGCAGTATCTGTACCAATAAATAAAATGTTAACAGATGAAAAAAATTAGCATCATCCTTGTCGCAATCGTGCTGTTTTCTTGCAAGGAAAGCAACAACGCACGCAAACCCATAAAACAAGTCACCGTTGAACAAAATTGGACCGATATGCAAATGAAACTCAGTAAATATGCCACTTTTAAGCTGACATCAGATTTAAATGTTTTAACTGAAAATGAACGAAAAATGCTGCCTATTCTGATAAAGGCAGCAACGATAATGAATAAATTGTTTTGGTTCGAAGCCTATGGCGACAAAAACCAGCTTTTAGACAGCATTTCAAATGAAGAAACCAAAAAATTTGTGGAAATTAATTACGGGCCGTGGGACAGAATCGATGGAAACAAACCCTTTGTTGATGGCATTGGAAACAAACCAGCGGGCGCAAATTTTTATCCGACCGATATGACAAAATTGGAATTCGAAGCTTTTATTGATGTAAATAAATCGAGTTTGTACACTTTTATCAGAAGAAATAAGGATGGGGATTTGTATACAATTCCTTACCACGTTCAATTTAAAAATGAGGTGAGAGAAGTGGCGAATTTGTTGTTGGAAGCTTCAAAATTAGCGGATGATGAAGGACTTAAAAATTATTTGGAATTGCGCGCCCAAGCATTTTTGGACGATATATACCAAGCCAGCGATTTGGCCTGGATGGATATGAAAACCAACACGCTCGATATTGTGATTGGTCCAATTGAAACGTATGAAGACCAGCTTTTTGGATACAAAGCTGCTCACGAAGCTTATGTGCTGATAAAAGATCAGGTTTGGAGCGAAAAGTTGGCGCGTTTTGCCAGTTTTTTACCTGAGTTACAAACCGGACTTCCAGTTTCTGAAGCCTATAAAAGTGAAATTCCCGGAACCGATTCCGATTTAAATGCCTATGACATTGTGTATTATGCTGGTGATTGCAATGCCGGCAGTAAAACCATCGCCATTAATTTACCGAATGACGAAACCGTTCAATTGCAAAAAGGAACCAGAAGATTGCAGTTAAAAAATGCGATGCGCGCAAAATTCGACATTATTTTAAAACCAATTTCTGAAGTTTTAATTGATTCAAGTCAGCGCAAACATATTACGTTCGATGCTTTTTTTGCCAACACTATGTTTCATGAAGTGGCGCACGGATTGGGTATTAAAAATACCATCAACAATAAAGGCTCCGTTAGAAATGCATTAAAAGAACAAGCTTCAGCTTTGGAAGAAGGAAAAGCTGATATTTTGGGATTGTACATGGTGCAGCAATTGCATAAAAAAGGCGAATTAGATGGCGATATGAAAGATTATATGACCACTTTTATGGCAGGTATTTTTCGCTCTGTTCGGTTTGGCGCCTCAAGCGCACACGGAAAAGCAAATATGATTCGGTTTAATTTCTTTAAGGAAAAAGGCGCTTTTACCAAAAATGTTGATGGCACTTATAAAGTGAATTTTGAAAAAATGGAGGAAGCAGTTCGACAGTTATCATACTTAATTTTGACTTTACAAGGCAATGGTGATTATGACGGTGTTGTAAAATTGGTTCAAGAAAAAGGAATCATTTCTGCCGATTTGCAGCGTGATTTAGACAAGTTGAGCAAAGCCAATATTCCTGTAGATGTTGTTTTTGAGCAAGGAAATTAACTTTTAATATTAAATATTAAAAGTTAAAAGTTAAAAGTTAAAAGTTAAAAGTTAAAAGTTAAAAGTTAAAAGTTAAAAGTAATCAGTTTAAGGTAAAACGAAGAAATATCTAAATCAAGCTGCCTTTCCTTCGGAAAAGGTTGGGGATAGGATTAACAAATAAACAAAAAAAGCTCCCTGAAAAGAAATTTTCAGGGAGCTTTTTTATGCCTTTTTTTCTAAGATTTTGGATCTAAAAAAGCGTCAACACGTTTGGCAATATCCTGCAAATGATATTTAGTGTTGGTATTGGTTGTGGCAAGTGCAGCTCTTTGCGCGGCAGCTTTCACACGGTTCAATTCTCCACGCACAACGGCAACAATATCAGATTCATTTACGGTTACCGAAGTCATTTTAACATAACTTGAATTTCTGCCACTTGGTTTAACGTCTTTGGCAGTCATTAAATATCCAAGCCTTTCTACGTAAGCTCTTTGTAAATTTCTTCGGTAAGTGTCAATATTTTTTCCTGTATTTAACTCAGACCAAATTCCGCTTTGTAAATCGTTAATCATAGCAATTAAAGAATAAGAATTAGCGCCATTTAGCGTTTCATTCTCAATCATTCTCATCATTCTTCCAAGATCCAGGATATTGTTTAAGGTTCTAACCTGTGTTGCCCTAACTCTCTCTGTTACACCTGAATATTCAGTTCTTCCAATAATATTTTTATCAATTAACCAAGTTGGGGTTTCAAACAATTCTTTGTTTACAAATTTTAAACATTCTTTTTGATGTGTTTTATCTACGTGCGTATACACTGCACCTTCTTGATCGTATGTTTTATAATTTTCATAAACACCTCCCAAGTTTGAAGAAACATGGCCCATATATCTATTAAACTGTGCAAGCACATGGCCGTACATAGTTTCCAAATCATCGTAATTTTTGCCTTTTTCAGCAGTCCATTTTATTAAATTTGGCACTATTCGCTTTAAGTTTGCAATTCCATAAGCACTTGCTTTTATGGCATTATCACCTAAATCCTCAGTTTGGGAGTTAGGGTCAACAACTTCACCAGCTTGTTGTTGTCCAAAACGATATAATGGATCACCGGCGTGTTTTAAAATCCAGCTATCTAATGTCTCTTTTTCATCTTCGGGAGTTTTGGCATCTAAAATAGGGCGGTATCCCCAATTCGCGGCATATTTATCATACACACCAATGTTTGGCATGAGGGCAACGCCTTTGTCTCCTGGTTGTGCAATGTAGTTAAAACGCGCATAATCCATAATTGAGGGTGCTGTTCCAAATTTCTTGGTAAAGGTGGCTGAACGAAGCGAATCGACAGGATATGTGGAACTGCTTCCCATGTTATGTGGAAATCCCAGCGTATGGCCAACCTCGTGGGAAGAAACGAATTTTATTAATTCACCCATAACTTCATCCTTAAATGCAGCAGTTTGCGCATCCGGATTTATGGCGGCAGTTTGAACAAAAAACCAGCCTTGCAGCAAGCTCATTACATTGTGGTACCAGTTAATGTCAGATTCCAAAATTTCTCCTGATCGAGGGTCGCTCACATGAGGACCATTTGCATTAGGAATAGGAGAGGCCAAATAACGAACAACTGAATAGCGAACATCTTCAGGGCTCCATTCTGGGTCTTCTTCTTTTGTTGGCGGATCTTTTGCGATAATTGCATTTTTAAATCCGGCTGCTTCAAAAGCAACTTGCCAATCTTCAATACCTTGTTTTATGTATTTTATCCATTTCTCAGGCGTTGCTCTATCAACATAATAAACAATTTGTTTTTTTGGCTCGACCAATTCTCCTTTTTTGAATTTCTCAATATCTTCATCTTTTACTTCCAATCGCCATCTGTCCAAATAGGTAACTTTTTCGCTTTTTTGAGCTTCAGAACCATAATCAGTCTGACTAGTGGTAAACCATCCAACCCTTTCGTCAAAAATTCTTCTTTTCATGGGAACTTTTGGCAATAAAATCATGGAGTTGTTCATTTCAACAGAAACCATTCCGGTACTTGAGTTTGATGGGGGTTCACTGGCCGAATAGGTTTTAACATGACGCATTTCAATGTTTAACGGATAGCTTTTCATGCTTTCAACAAATGAATTTTTTGGTTCAAGTTTTGTGATTTTATATTGTTTTCTAACATATTCAGGCAATCCCAATGGTTTCACATCAGTAGTAAATAGTTCAGTAACATCAATTACTGTTGAAGTTTTATCATTGTTGTATGCTTTAATTGGAAACGCAAATAAAACAGGTTCAAAATTTGAATTTACGACCGCTTCATAAATGGGAAGTTCTTCATTGGCAACAATATTATGCGAAACTACCCGCAATAAAATTTGTTTGTCCTTTTTTTGCCAGCGCAACATTTGGGTATCTGTTTCTTCTCCTCCAAAACTTTGTTCATTTGAAGTGTTTTTGGCAATACGGGTAACCATTAGCATTTCTCTTTCAAGCAATGAATCGGGAATTTCAAATAAATAGGCATCATCAATAAAATGAACTTTAAATAAACCTTCATCGGTTTTTGCATCTGCAGTAATTACTTTGCCATAAGGTTCAATGGCATTTTTTTTAGGTTTTGGAGCAGGAGCTTCAGCGGCAGCCTCTTCTTTTCCTTTTTTCTTTTTTTGGGCTTCGGCATTAGGGGAAATCCCAACTACTAACAGGAACGTTAATAAGCCGGTTAAAAATTGTTTTGTCATAAGAATTAATTGTTTGATTAAGGTTGAAAAAATAATGCCCTAATATATTAAAGTGAAGGGTAATTCTTCTTAAAGTTTTGTTAAAGAAAAGGCAGAAAATCAACAAATGTTAAAATTCATCTAATCCAGAGAGAAGATTTTAACTCTAAAATAAAAAATTTAAAATGCATCATTAATATTCAATGTCAAGTATTTGCGGTCCACAATCTTCCTGGGTCTTTTGGTTTTAGCCCTAATCTAACACAAATCGTATCATAAAAAATTGACAATTAGAATTTAACCAAACAATTCCTTAACTTCATTAACATCAAAGGATTTTTTCTCATTGTCAATTGAAATGATGCTTGTGGCGACAGCTTTTTTCTTTTGTTGAAGTGACACTATCTTTTCTTCTAAAGTATCTTTGCAAATCATTCGATAGGCCAATACGTTTTTTGTTTGACCAATGCGATAACATCTGTCAATGGCCTGATTTTCGACAGCAGGATTCCACCATGGGTCAATAATGAATACATAGTCGGCTTCGGTTAAATTCAATCCTGTCCCACCGGCTCTTAGGCTAATGAGAAAAACCCTGACGTTTTTATTTGACTGAAAATTATTGACATTGTCCTGTCTGTCCTTGGTTTTTCCATCAAGGTATTCGTAAGAAATGTGGTCTTCATCGAGTCTTGTTTTAACAATTTGCAACATTTTCACAAACTGCGAAAACACCAAAATTTTGTGATTCCCTGTTTTTTCTTTGATGTTTTCCATCAAAATTTCCAGTTTTGCAGAATAGTTTCCATAATCCGCTTCATCATTTATCAAAGCTGTTGAATTACAAATTTGCCGTAATTTTGTAAGTCCTTCCAAAATGTACATTTGCGATTTTTCTACGCCATTTTCATCAATTTTATTCAAAAGATAATCTCGATATTTGTTTTTAAAAGCTTCATAAACTTTGCGTTGTTCGATTCCCATTTCACAATAAATAATGCTTTCGGTTTTATCTGGAAGTTCTTTTGCAACATTTTCCTTGGTTCTGCGAAGCACAAACGGAGTAATTATTTTACTTAACAAAATTGAAGCGTCAATATTTTTTTCCTTATCAATGGCGTTGGAAAAATTGTTCTTAAAGTGGCTCATATTCCCTAACAAGCCAGGGTTTAAAAAATTGAGTTGGGCGTACAAATCAAAAGTGTTATTTTCTATTGGAGTGCCCGTGAGCACCAGCCTATTATAAGAATTAAGCAGTCTTACGGCTTTGTATCGCTTTGAATTCGGGTTTTTAATGGCTTGGCTTTCATCTAAAATGATGTAATTAAAATTAAAATCTTTTAAAAATTCAACATCATTAAGAAGCGATCCATAGGTCGAGATAATGACATCAAATTTATTGAAATTATGGGTGTTTCCAGCTCTTGCATTTCCCGTAAATGAATGAATTTTTAAAGTGGGGCAAAATTTTTCAACCTCGGACATCCAGTTAAAGATTAAGGATGTTGGTGCAATTATAAGTGATGGAACTTTATTTTTTTCGACTGTTTTTAAATGATGAAGAAACGTGATTGTCTGTAAAGTTTTTCCCAACCCCATATCATCTGCCAAACAGCCTCCTAGTTGATTTTTGTGCAAAAAAGCCAGCCAATTTAAACCATGTTGTTGGTAATCTCTAAGTTTGGCTTTTATGCCTTTGGGAATGGCAATGTTTTCAATTTCCGAAATGTTTTGCAAACGCTTTTTCTTTTGGTATAGTTCTTCTAAAAAAGTGGGCTTGTTTTCCATTTCGTTGTATAGTTCATCAATAATTCCAAACTGATAATTTGAAATTTGGATGCTATTTTTCTTTATTTCGCCAGTTTTAAAATAGTTTTCAAATTTGCGCAACCAATCTTCAGGCAAAATTCCGAGCGTGCCATCAACTAGCGAAACGAAATTTGATTTTTTAATAAATGCTTTTTGCAATTCTTTTAAATCTACTTTTTGATTGCCAAAAGTTATGTTAATTTCTATGTCGAACCAATCAATATTCGATTTTAAATTGATGCTTATGGTTGGTTTGTTAAGATTGAATCTGAACGATTTCAGTTCGTTGGCCCCAAATACTTTAATTCCCAAATTCTTCATCCTTTCTGTGGCGTGAAGCATCCAATAGTTCTCAAAAAGTTGTTCAGGCAAAAGATAGAATTGATTTTCCTGGTTTTCAAAAGCTGGGTGAAGAGATTTTATTTCTTCAATAAAATTATCTTCAAACGATTTGTTTCTCTCTTGAAAGAGAATTTTTTTAGGGTCATTTTCCGCGTCATTAAAAATTAATTCTTGTGAAAACACCGAAACTATAATGTTGTTATATAGCACTGCGGCGTCAAAAATAATGTAAGAACCTTCTAAATCTTTGATATAAATGTGCTTTTCCAGACCATTTTCTTCAAAATTGGTTTTTTCTTTTTTGAAAATGCTTTGCTGCACTTCATATTTTTTTGCCAATGGTAAAAGTACCTTCTGATTGAAATTTTTGAAATCGTTTTTGAGATAATTTGTTTCTGGACTTTTGCTGTAATACTGAAGAGACAAAGACAAATCAGTGCTGGTTATTGGGTATATTGTAGTGTTTTCAATAATAAATAAAGGGCTAATTATTATTTTCTGGGCATTGATATTGTGATTCTTGTCATCAATGGCAATTTTTGCCTTTAGGTTGTAAAAAAATTCGGTTTCCGTTAAAACAAAATAAAGTTTAATTTCGGCGTCCGCAATTGTTAATGGCTCTAGGTTTTTCCTTGTTAAAGAGTTTTTTGGGTTGTATGAATAAAGAAATTTTGAACGAAATTCCGGTAAAATTTCGTTAAAAAGACGCATCGCTTTCTGCATCGATTCTAACGAAAGGGTACTTTGTGAGCGTTTAATCGTTTTTACGATTTGAAGCAATTTGAATACAAAATTTCTGTCGTTGTCATTCTCGAAAATACTTAAATGATATTCAAAATTGTTAAAAGTAATTTCTTCAAAAGATGAAGAAAAATCGGTTTTGGCCTTATTGTATTTTGCTTCAACCGGAAAAAGATCCCTATAATTTGATTTGGTCATTTCAAAACAAACCCCTATTCCTTTTGTTTTGTTTTCTGTGACTTCGCAATAGGGCAGTTGCGCCAATAAGTTTGTTTCCTCGGTTTTGTATAATGAAGCATTTTCTATTGGAGCAATGTTTGGATATTTTGAGTGTTGCTGAATGCCTTTTGTCGTAAGGGAAAATTCAAAATACTTTGAGTAATCATCCTTAATAGACAAACCGTATTGTTTGAGAAAATGCCCAATCTGATTGTCAAAATAATTTTCGGTAAAAAAATCTTCCCCAAATGTTTTGATAATTAGTTTTAAGCCACTTAAACGATGGTCACACAATTTTTCCATTTTTGTGCAGGTACATTTTGTGGATAAAACATTGGTTTCTTTGTTAAAATCAAAAACTTGTTTACTGCCATACCATCCTTTTATTGAAGTTTCCACTTTTTTTGGCGATGCCGAATCTATTTCCATATATTCAATGCCATAATTGGAATTTATGATTGTTTTTTTTATTTCATCAAAATTTATAATGGCGTTGTTTAACAGAATTTGACTCCCTTTAAGTTTATTTGGATCGTTGATTTCCATTTGAAGCTTCATAACTTTCGGCTGAAATGGGTTCACTTTCCCTTGAAATGGCGAAACATCCCCCTGAAGCAAAAGTATTTCACCGGAGGTTATGTCTTTTTTGAGCTTTTTAAGCGATGCGACAGAATGTTTGCAAATTCCGCCATAATCATAAGGGCAAGTGCAAGAAGTGGCTTTAATTTTGTTATTTTCTAGCTCTATAATTGTTGTGTATGGCTCTGAAGCTGATCCTATGCAGGAAAATTCAAAAAAATCATTTGAGTTTGAAATTAATTTACAATAAACATAATTGGATTTAGATTTTGAAGCAGCTGTGCTATTTTTATTAATGAATTGGTCTATAAATTTTAAATCCATCGATTAATTTACATTTGATTTTTAAATACTCGTAAAAATAGTAAATTAACCTAAAAAGTTATTATTGTCCCTAATTAATTTCATTATTAATTACTGCCGTTCCTTTTTAATTGCTTTTGAATTTTTTCAATGGCCGATTCAATAGGTTTATCGGGTTCAATGACATTGTAAGCGCCCCAAAATTCGGGATCTTTAAATCCGGAAGTATTGTCGCTCATAATTATCGAAGGCCTTAAGCGATCTTTAAGTTTAGGAAGTAGGCTGGCGTCGCTTTTTTCCCAATCGGTCACTGCCATTTCAATGGTTGTGTAATAAATGGTGTTGAACCATTTTTTAGCCCAGTCAATTTTAAATCCGAGCTCAACCCTGCTGTAGCCATAAACCCATTTGCCGTCTTTTTCCCGATACTCAACTTGGTAATAAGCTTCAATTGGAAGCACATCGGCATCTTTAGGTTTTTTAACAATGAAAAACCGACTGGCTTTTTGTTTGTTTTCAAGATTTAAATAAAATTTGGCATTGGTTAAAGCCAATGTTTGCGCATCGACATATAATTTTCCGTAAAATAATGGATCGGTAACGTGTTTTTTTTGTTTGAAATTTACCACATGAATAAGCCTGTTGTCGATTTTGGTGGAATTGTCAAAAGTAAAATCATACACGTTAACCATATCTTCGTCAAATATCATTGCCGTATTTTTCATGATGTCGATATACAAGGTGTTAAATGGTCCGCCGCGGAGTTTAAAAGCCACCGTGTCCAGTTTGTTGTAATCGGTGCTTTTGCGTGCTTTGTAAATTGCCAGCACATCACTTTTGTCGGTGGAATAGGGTTGTTTATAAATTTCAACCACGGCTTCTGAAAGCGATACGTAGGTCTTTCTTTTTTTAATGGTTTCTCTGTAAAACGAAGTCATTTTTAGGTCGTCATTCACATAATTGTCTCCTTTTCTTTTTAGCATTTCCTGCACCAATGCAGTGGCATCTTTCACATTAATTTTAACTTCAGAAAGTTCTTCAATATACGTTTCAAGTCGAACAACAGTATTTTCCTTATCAAAATCGGATAAGCTGATCACTTTACTGGTATAACCCAAAAACGAAACAGTCACCCTGCGGCTGGTAAATTTTTTTGGAACTTTTAATAAAAAATTGCCTTGCGTATTTGTGATGGTACTGATATTTGTGCCATTAATAAGCAATGTTGCAAATTCCAACGGTTTTTTTGTTTTACTGTCTATGACACTTCCTCGATATTCATTAAACCCAATGGTATCATTAAGAATGATATTGTTAGAATAGCCAGAATTTTGAAATCCGACAATTAACAGCAATAAAAAAAAGGAGGTTACTAAAGATTTTTCGGATGAAAACGATCCCTGTTTTATCATAACATACAAGTTTAAATTAAAAACACATTTTGACCATCTAAGATACAAAATTTTCAGTAATGATGAAAGAAAAAAAAGGAACTGCATTGCTGCAATTCCTTTTAAGTTTTTGTGTTTACATTTTCGATTTAGGAACCGGAAAACCGCGATCTCGCAACAAGGCGTCAATTTTGGCGTCTCGTCCTCTAAATTGTCTGAATGCTTCAGCAGGATCAACAGAATTTCTTGGCGCAAATAAATATTTCACCATTTTTGCAGCCAATTCCTTATCGTAAAATCCGCCCGGAGCTTCTTCAAATGCTTCTGAAGCATCAGCAGTAAGCACATCTGCCCACATATAGCCATAATAGGCAGTTGCATAACCCTCACCTGAAAAAACGTGTCCGAAATGAGGCGTGCGATGGCGCATTACCAATTCTTTTGGCATATTCATTTCGGCTAAGGTTTCTTTTTCAAAAGCAGCTACATCAATATTTGTAGGGTCGGCCAAATGAAATTTCATATCCATTATGGCAGAAGCCAAATATTCGGTAGTCGAAAATCCTTGGTTAAAGGTCGATGACTTTTTAATTTTCGCAACCAATGCTGCCGGAATTGCCTCGCCGGTTTTGTAGTGAACCAAAAATTGGTTGATTACTTTATCCGTAGAAAGCCAACGCTCTAAAACCTGAGATTGAAATTCGGTATAATCCCTTACGCCACCGTTAAGTGTAGGATATTTTACATCTGCGGAATAGAAATGCAAAGCATGGCCAAACTCATGTAAAAATGTGGTGGCATCATCCCAAGACACCAAAACGGCTTCACCCGGAGCTGGTTTTACAAAATTTGAATTGTTTGAGCCCAAAACTGTTTTTTTACCATCAAAAGTTGAATAATCTCTGTAAGTTGTTGCCCAAGCGCCAGATCTTTTGCCTTGTCGTGCAAATGGATCCAAATACCACAATCCGATGTGCTCGCCGGTTGATTTGTTGGTCACTTCCCAAACTTTTACATCTTCGTGAAAAACAGGAACAGATCCAGTTGGAACAGGCGTAAACTTGAAATTAAACACTTCATCGGCCACAAAAAATAAAGCCTGGGTCAGGTTATCCAATTGTAAATATTGTTTCACTTCATCTGAATCCAAATCGTATTTTTCTTTTCTAACTTTTTCTGAATAGTACTGATAATCCCAAGGTTCAATGGTGATATTGTCATTGTTTTTGTTGGCGATGGCTTGCATATCTGCAACTTCTTCCTTAACACGGGCAATGGCTGAAGGCCAAACAGCATTCATAAGCGCCATCGCGTTTTCAGGTGTTTTCGCCATTCTGTTTTGCAAGCGCCATTCAGCAAAATTATCATAACCTAAAAGCGAAACCCGTTCTTTTCTTAATTTCAATATTTTGGCCACATTTTCTTTATTGTCAAATTGATCGTTATTATCGCAGCGTGAATAATAGTTTTTCCAAACTTTTTCACGTAGCAATCTTTCATCCGAATAGGTTAAAAAAGGAGCCATGGAAGATCTTGTGTTGGTAATGGCATATTCACCTTCGCGACCTCTGTCTTTTGCAGCTTTTTCGGCGGCTTTTATCATAGATTCCGACAATCCGCTTAATTGGTCTTTTGTTAAATAAACCACATAATTTTCTTCATCGGCTAAAATATTGTTTGAAAAATTGGTGTAAATTGAAGAAAGTTCTTTGTTAATGGCGGCGTAACGCGCCTTTTTTACATCATCCAATTCTGCGCCATCCATCGCAAATCTTTCATAAATAAGTTTTACAACTCTTTGCTGATCAGCGTCTAACGGATTTTTCAAAGAATTTTCGTACACCGTTTTAATTCTGTCGAATAATTTTTTGTTTTGGGAAATTTTTGAACTAAACTCCGACAAAATCGGTGCCATTTCTCCCTGAATTTTTCTGAATTCTGGTGAAGATAAATTGGCGCTCAAAATTCCGTAGTATTTAAAAACGCGATCAAGCACTTCACCCGATTTTTCCATCATCACGATGGTGTTTTCAAATGTTGGTGCTTTTGGATTCTTGGTAATGGCATCAATTTCGGCCAAATTTAAAGCCATGCCTTTTTCTAAAGCAGGCTTAATATCCTGAAGGTTCATTTTATCAAAAGAAGGAACACCGCCATAAGGCCCGATCCATTTTTCCAATAACACATTGTTGGTTTGCATAGTTGCTTTTTTATCTTTGATTTGCGCAAAGGTTGTTGAAACGATTAAAGTGCAAAAAAGAACGGACTTTAATGTTCTTGCCATAAAATATTTACTCATAATTGGGTTGAATTTTTAAAGAAGCTTTTTTTAAAGAAGCTTGTCTGTTAATGTTTTTTCAAATTTAATTATTTTGAATCAATAATTTAAAAATAAATAGCAGTTTATAATCATTTTAAAGAAGGTTCAATTTATTTATTTCAGGAAAATAAAACAGGCATTTTTCTGGATGTATCAGTCTTTAAAAACGAATTTGTTCTTTTTTCATAAAATTTAAATAAAACTTGGTGCCTTTTCCCACAACACTGTCGTTTTTAATGACAACTGGCGTACATTCCGACCTTGACATTAGCCCATCTTGATCTTTTGGCGTTGAGAAATACCATAAAATGTTTATTATATTTTTGGCTTTATCGGTAGTTTCTTTTGTAAACTCAGGCTGTTTGAACAATTGGCTCAAAGGTTTCATTTTGCCAATTTTTGGTACTTTTACAATAATGAAAGCGCCCATAATTTCTTTTACTTGAAGCAGGCTAAATCCGTTTTCAATCCTGGAAATTTTGGTGTTTTGCTCAGTCAGGAATTCACTAAAAGTATTGTAATTTTTTTCTGTGGTTTCCTGTGAAAACAGATTGACTGAAAACATTAATAAAATATAAATAGCGAAGGTAATTGGTCTTTTCATAAAGCCAATATACAAAAAAACCTTAAAATTGGTGAAATACCATATTTCTTAAAACTGGTTGACTTTAAGTTAATTATGTTGAATTGTTATTTATGTTTTAAAAAAGAGTTTTTTATGGAAATTAGCTGAAATATAGCTGCCAATAAACCTGCCTAAAAAATAATGTCCTACAGAAATTCCAACAATTAATAGCATACTTATCCACATTTTCGGAGGAATATGGTCGTTTAATATTAAGTTATTATCTGAGAAACTATTCATTATTTTAAAAGGAAATTGAAAATAATCTATGACGCCCGCATTAAAATCATTATAGTAAAAGGAAACATAAAAATAAGTGAAAAGTACCCAAGCAAAAAAGCCGAATCCATTTCCGTACAACGCTGAATAACTGTTTTTATAATTTGACCAAGTACTTTCATCATTCGCTATAAATTTTACTGAAGGATCACTTTTTTTAATATGAATTCTTGATTTTTTATATTCAAAAAAGTTGTGAATCCAAAAATAAACCAATAGTAATGGAGCAGAGACAATCACTAAAACAAGTATTACAATAATTGCGAGAATAAATATTCTTAAAATATTATCATAGGGTGAATAATTTTTAAGGATAACTGATTCCTGCTCGTGAATTTCATTTAAGTCCTGAAAAATAATTAGTTTGTTTACATTTTCTATCGGCTTGAATTCAAATAATAAAATTGAATTGTGAGTAGAATTACTGGAAATATCACAACCAATAAGAACATAGCAAAGCACAAAAATGAATAGCAATTTTTTCATTTTAATAATTTAGGGTGCTTTTAAATTGTTTGGGTAAATAATTTAATCGCTGAAAAGTACCTGATTTTGTGAAATGGAGTTGGTGGATATAATAAATGAAATTTAAATATCTTTCATTTAAGATGATAGTTCTAATTAGTAATCAACCAAATATAATAAAATTTTTTAAAAACACGATGCTGTTTTTCAATAGTTTAGGTTCAAGTTTAAAATTAAATGATAATGATGATAAATTTATGGACACAAAAACAACAACTTGTTTGAAAAATCCAATTATAAATAACAAAAAAAGGAACTGCAATGAAGCAATTCCTTTTTTATTTATATTGAAACAATCAATTAAATCATTTGTTTTTTATTTTCCCAGCTCCACAAACAAACCTTCTTCGGTATTGTTTATTTTTGCTAAGTTTCTCTTAGTCAAATCTTTAATGGTTTTATCCCATTTTTTATTGCTGAAGCCCGATTGCATTTTTAAGTCATTTAACAAGATAGGAGAATTCGCTTTTAAAATATTGAAAATTGCTTTTTCATCCTCGCTCATTTCAATTGCTTTTTTTTCTGGTCTCATTTGTGGAAAAAATAAAACTTCCTGAATGGAACTGTTGTTGGTCATAAACATCACCAATCGGTCGATGCCAATCCCAATTCCCGATGTTGGCGGCATTCCGTATTCCAATGCGCGCAAAAAGTCCTGATCGATAAACATCGCTTCATCATCGCCTTTTTCCGTTAGTTTTAATTGTTCTTCAAAACGTTCGCGTTGTTCTATGGGATCGTTTAACTCAGAATAGGCATTTGCCAATTCTTTGCCGTTTACCATCAATTCGAAACGCTCGGTTAAAGCCGGATTTGTGCGGTGTTCTTTGGTGAGCGGACTCATTTCTTTCGGATAATCGGTGATAAATGTTGGCTGAATATAGTGGTGCTCGCATTTTGATCCGAACAATTCATCAATCAATTTGCCAACGCCCATAGTTTCATCAACGGCAACACCCACTTTTTTGCAAACCTCTTTCAAGGCAATTTCATCCATTCCGGCAACATTAAAACCGGTATGTATTTTTATGGCTTCCAAAATTGGAACTCTTGGATAAGGCGCTTTAAAACTCACCATATTTTCACCAATTTTAACTTCGGTGGTCCCATTGCTGTCCATCGCCACTTTTTCCAACAATTCTTCGGTCATATTCATCATCCAATGGTAATCTTTGTAGGCGACATACAATTCCATTACGGTAAATTCGGGATTGTGGGTTCTGTCCATTCCTTCATTTCTGAAATCTTTGGAAAACTCATAAACGGCATCAAATCCGCCAACAATCAATCTTTTTAAATACAATTCGTTGGCAATCCGCAAATACAAAGGCATATCCAAGGCATTGTGATGCGTTTTAAATGGACGAGCGGCAGCGCCACCCGGAATTGGCTGCAATATTGGAGTTTCCACTTCCAAATAATCTCTTTTGTTGAAGAAATCACGGATGGAATTGGTAATTTTTGTGCGTTTTATGAAGGTTTCTTTTACGTGATCATTTACAATTAAATCCACATATCGTTGGCGATATCTTAATTCGGCATCAGAAAAAGCATCGTGCACTTTTCCGTCAGCATCCGTTTTAACCACAGGGAGCGGACGTAAACTTTTTGAAAGTACCGTTAGTTCTTTAACATTTACCGATTCCTCGCCAACTTTCGTTTTAAAAACTTCACCTTTAATGCCAATAATATCGCCCATATCCAATAATTTTTTGAATACGGTGTTGTACATCGTTCCTTCAGCATCAGAAGAAATTTCATCACGATTGATGTAAATTTGCATTCTACCGCTGGCATCTTTTAACTCGGCAAAAGAAGCTTTTCCCATAATCCTTCTACTCATCATTCTTCCGGCCAAAACAACTTCTTTTCCTTCAAAAGATTCGAAGTTTTTCAAGATTTCCTTTATAGTTGCAGTCGTTTTAAATTCTTCGGCAGGATAAGGGTTTATACCCAATTCACGTAGTTTTTGTAAGGATTCTCTTCTGATTATTTCGAGTGGCGATAATTGCATGATGCGTATTTTAATATTACTTTTTGTTAATGGAGAGCAAAGATACAATCAATTCAATAAAATAAGTAATTTAGAAAGAAAAAGTGTTTGCAATTTGAAATCAAAGAAAAATTAATATATTTGCGTATCGCTGTGTTGGCGATTTAGTTGTGTTGTTTTTGGCGTTTTAACGCCAAGGTTTTTTAAACCAATGGAAAGCTTCCCGAAATCCGGGACGCTTTTTTTATTCCCCATTGTCTGCTTTAGCAGACATTTCCCCTAAGGGAAAACCTTACGCAATAACCCTTTACTTGAAAAATTAATCTATTTTGCTAATTAATACCGAAGAAAGCATCTTTATATTCCCAAAAAGTCGCGATATACATTCCTGCAAATACCAAACAAACGGCCAATTTCAATAGGGTTGAAGATAAAAATCCGATAAACGAACCAACAGCTGCTTTTAATGCTTTTTTAGCATCTTTATGATCTTTTATGAGTTCGCCAAAAAAAGCGCCTAAAAACGGACCAAAAATAATTCCCAGCGGACCGAAAAAAATCCCGAAAACAAGTCCGACCATAGAACCCTTTACGCCATAATTACTGCCTCCAAATTTTTTTGTGCCAAGTATTGGCAGCACATAATCTATGATGGAAACCAATAGGGCAACACCCAAAGTAATTCCTAAAACAGTCCAATCAATCGGAACTGCATTTGTCAAATAGAGTAGGAGCAGTCCAACCCAACTGGCAAACGGCCCTGGTAAAACAGGTAATATAGAGCCTATAATGCCTGTTAACACAATTAAAAATCCGATGATCAGCAGAAAAATATCCATAAGCTAATATAAGATTTCAATTTAGAATTTGATTGTTACCAAAACAATACTTTTTTATTTTTAATTAATAACGAAGTTTAAACTAAATGTTTAGTTACATTTAAACTGTTGAACTAAAAAAAGGACAAGTTTTTGGTTTAAAAATATAGTTTGTAAATTGCTTTTAACGTAGAATAAATAAAAAATGTTATGAAAAAGATTTTTATTGTAATTAGTTTATTATTTACAATGCTCAAAACCGAAGCGCAATCTTCGGTTTTTGTGGTTGTGGATAGTTTGTTGGCTGAAGGAAATTATCAAAAGGCATTGACTTTGTTGGAGAATACAGTCCCAAAAACTTTTTTGATATTTGAAAAATCGGCCAGTATTTATCAATCAATTGGCAGTGATACCAAAGCTTTAGCGTGTTTAAACAAAGCATTGGAATTTGGTACTAATGAATCGGTAAAAGTAAAACTGGCGCAATTGTTTGTGTCAACAGGATTTACATCAAAAGCTGTTGAAACATACGAATCACTGATAGAAAAAGACCCTTCAAATTTATTGGCTGCCAATAGTTTAGGTAAATTATATTTGTCACTAAACCAAGCTGAAAAAGCAGAAAAAATATACCGTTATCTAATGAAAAGGGATACAGTTAATCCAAATTATCCATACCAATTGGCCGAATCTTTAGAAAAACAAAATAAACATGCAGAAATGGGGCAGCGTTATTTAGATGCCTATAATTTAGACACGCTGAATATCAAAAGTATTTTTGCATTGGCGCAATTTTTTAAGTCATTGAAGTTTAAAGACTCTACTTCCTTATTCATTGATAAAGGATTAAAAGTAGATTCGAATAACATAAATTTTAATCAGCTAAAAGCCAATGAGTTGTATTTTTTAAAGGATTTTAGTGGCGCATTAACCTATTTAAAAAAAATAGACAGTTTAAATTTTAAATCAGTCCAAATCTATGAAATGTTTGGGATGTGTTATTATAATTTACAAGATTTTGAACTGGCTGAAAAATATTTTAAAAATGCCATAATACTCGATCCTGATGATTCCCAAATCCTCTATCGTTTGGCCAGTTTGTATTATGATAAAAAGGACAATAAAATGGCGACGTTTTATTTACACCGATCAATTATAAGTGCAAAACCAGATATAGATAAACAATACTATTTGCTCGGAATTATTTCAAAGGAAGCGGATAATTTGCAGGCTGCCATTGAAAATTTTGAGAAGTCCCATAAAAATAATTATAAGAATTATAAGGCATTATTTGAGTTGGCTGTAACTTCTGAGGCCTATTATAAAGATAAAAAAATCGCATTAAAATATTATCAAAGCTATGCTGAAAAATTTAATAGCAGCGATAATATTATGACAGCTTTTGTTGAAGGCAGAATTAGAGAAATAAAAAAACAATACTTTATTGAAGGTGAAATTGTTGACTAACAGAAAATGTTGTATTTTCACTTTTTGAAATAAACAGTGATGTTAAAACAATTTTTTATCCTAATAATTTGTTCAATTTTAGTGTTGTCCTGTTCTTATATTGAGCAGCACACAAAACGTGAACCCGTACAAAAAATAGACACGATAGTCGATTTTAATACGGTAGATTCTTATCCGTTGTTTCCAAATTGTGCCGATATTCCTTCCAAAGAAAAGCAGCAGATTTGCTTCCAAATGGAAATGTCCCAACACATTTATGCTTCTTTAAAGGAATTTCAATTAAGTGTTAAGGATAGCGTAAATGACACTATTTTGGTTAAATTAAAAATAGATTCATTTGGAAAAACAACGTTGTCGAACATTCAAAAATCGCCTAAAATAAGTGAGTTAATTCCTCAATTTGACAGTATTGTTAAAGTAAGCCTTCAAAATTTACCAACCTTGCAGCCGGCCATCAAAAGAGCAATGCCGGTAACTACGGAATTTACCTTGCCAATTGTTTTAAAGAATTAAGGCTCCATAGCCCCTGCCTCGCCGGCAGGCAGGTCCGAAGGGGGAATTTAAAAAAAGACTGAAGGCCGAAGACCGAAGGCCGAAGTTCAAAGTATAAAAGTATTTTATGAATATCAAATCAAACTCCCTTTCCTTAGGAAAGGGCTGGGGATAGGAATTTAATAACCATATTTCCCCTTCCACAATTTCTTCAAAAATTCCCGAATCGTATTTTCGCGGGCGTTGTTGCCTGGCTCGTAAATGGTGGTGTTTTTTAGTTCATCGGGCAAAAATTCCTGTTCTGCAAAATTGTTCTCAAAACTATGGGCATATTTGTAGTTTTTGCCATAATCCAATTCTTTCATCAGCTTGGTTGGCGCATTTCTTAAATGCAAGGGAACCGATAAATCGCCCGTTTCTTTCACCAAACTTTGCGCTTTGCCAATGGCTTCATAAGACGCATTGCTTTTTGCCGAACTTGCCAAATAAACCGCGCACTGGCTCAAAATAATCCTTGATTCCGGAAAACCGATAATATTCACCGCCTGAAACGTGTTATTTGCCAAAATTAACGCAGTCGGATTCGCATTTCCAATGTCTTCCGAAGCCAAAATCAGCATTCTTCGGGCAATAAATTTTGCGTCCTCGCCGCCTTCAATCATACGTGCAAGCCAATAAACAGCCGCATTTGGATCACTTCCGCGGATAGATTTTATAAAAGCCGAAACAATATCATAATGCTGTTCGCCAGCTTTGTCGTACAACACCGTATTTTTTTGAATTTTGGAAAGCACCAATTCGTTCGTGATTCTGATGGGCTCTTTTTCGGTGTTTACCACCAACTCAAAAATGTTCAATAATTTTCGCGCATCGCCTCCCGAAACCCGCAATAAAGCTTCGGTTTCTTCAACAATTATATTTTTTTTGGATATGAAAGCGTCTTCTTTTAAGGCGCGTTGCAACAAATCTTCCAAATCTTTTTTGCTGAAAGAATTCAACACATACACCTGGCAACGCGACAACAATGCGGGAATCACCTCAAAACTCGGGTTTTCGGTAGTTGCGCCAATCAACGTTACCCAGCCTTTTTCAACCGCGCCCAACAGCGAATCTTGCTGCGATTTGCTAAAACGGTGAATCTCGTCAATAAATAAAATAGGGCTTTTGTCGGTAAATAAACCGCCGCCTTGCTTGGCTTTGTCAATAATATCCCGCACATCTTTAACACCCGAACTTATGGCGCTCAGCGTATAAAAAGGCCGTTTCGATTCTTTTGCAATGATGTTGGCAAGCGTGGTTTTCCCAATTCCTGGCGGTCCCCAAAAAATTAAAGACGGAATAATTCCGCGTTTTATGTGCTCGGTTAACGCACCATTTTTTCCCACCAAATGCTGCTGGCTAATGTAATCATCCAAAGTTTTCGGACGTATGCGTTCGGCTAAAGGTTCATTCATACCGTAAAAATAAGCATAAAAATTTGTTGGGCATTACACTGCATTACATTTGTGTCGGGCTATTCGTTAAATCTTTTTTATGAAAAATAAAAAAGAAGAAATTTATCCTGAGCTTGCCTGTCCGGCAGGCAGGCGCAGTTGAAGGGCTGCTATCCCTAATGCAAAAATAATTTGTTTAAAGCGCATCATTTAGTGGCAAAATTTTAATAAATTCATCCATTCCTAATTTAAATTTTAAATGGCAAAAAGTAAATCCATATTCTCTCATAATTTTATCAGCATTCCGGTTATTGCTGTTTTTTTAATTTGGCTGGTGTATTATCTCGAAATAAAATTCAAAACTAATTTTAATGATTACGGCATTTATCCTCAAACATTCTTGGGTTTGCGAGGCATTGTTTTTTCGCCGTTTTTGCACAGCAGCATCGAGCATTTGTTCAGCAATTCCATTCCGTTATTGGTGATGTTAGCAAGTTTGTATTATTTTTATGAAGGCATCGCCACAAAAGTATTGTTGTGGGGAATTTTTTTTACCGGACTGTTAACCTGGTCTTTTGCGCGACCTTCTTATCATATTGGTGCCAGCGGCGTGGTTTATTTTTTGGTGAGTTTTATTTTTTTTAGCGGCGTTTTCCGAAAATATTATCGATTGGCGGCAGTTTCTTTAATCGTGGTGTTTTTATACGGAAGCACGGTTTGGTACATCTTTCCCATGGAAGAAAAAATTTCTTGGGAAGGCCATTTGTCTGGTTTTTTAGTCGGATTTATTTTTGCCTATATTTCAAGGAAAACTGGCCCACAACCCGAAAAATTTGTCTTTTCCCACAATCCTGAATTTGACGAACTATTTGACGAACACGGAAATTTTGCGCCACCAACTGAAAAGGAAGTGTCTGAAATAAATGAAGATGCAAAAAATACGGCAGAATAATTACTTTCCATTGTTTTTAAAATACTTTAATTCCTGTTTATATTTTCCGTAGCTTTAACAATCCTAAATTTTGAATTTGGGATTTGCTTAAAAAAATTGTAAAGCTATAAAATTTTAAAAAATGTGGTTTCTAGTGAATAGTACTAGGTTTGCGATTTTGTTTTGAAGGAATTTATAAAGTTGGGGGTAATTTGTAAAAAAAATGAACAAAGAGGAATATTTTGTAGGAGTTCGAAAATCTTTAGTAAACGCAACTGATTTATTTGATGATGCCGAAATTCTTTTAAATCAAAAACGTTATCCAAGAGCTTATACTTTATTTCAATTTGCAATTGAGGAAATCGGTAAAGCATCTATGATTTTCGAATTTTTACTCAACACAGATTATGAAAATAAAATTGAGCAGAATAAATTTAAAAAGAAATTTATTGACCATAAATCAAAAATCGAAAGTTCAATTGGAATAGATTTATTATTAGCCTTTTCGATTCCCAATCAAAAATTAAAAAGTAAACTTATTCATAATGTGAATAGGCAACAAAATAAAATCAACGAGTTAAACAATTTGAAAAATAGTAGCCTTTATACCGATATTGTAAACGACAGGTTCATTTTGCCAAATGAATTAATAAATGAAAAAATGGTTTCTGAGATTCAATTTATATCGAATTTAAGATTAAAGTCAGCAAAACAGATTTACGAAATAGCATTAGGCAATTTTGATAAATTACATGAGGATTATAAAAATATCAACGAGGATGAAATGATAAATAATCCACCTGAAGAAATTTTACAATTGATTAAACTTAAGACAGGAATTGTAATTATAAAATAAATTGTGAAAAAACTAACAAAAGGGGTATTTAATAATGTTAAAATAAGAACTCAAGCATTTCACTAATAATTGCGATATCATAAAATACTAAACAAAATTATTGCCAGTAATTAACTAATAAAAAACGATATGAAAAAATACTTTTATTCAAATGGTACTGAAAAGCAAGGTCCATATTCTTTTGAAGAATTGAAATCTGAAAATATCACTCAAGAAACTCTGATTTGGTTTGAAGGGCTTGATGGTTGGAAACCCGCAAAATACATCGAAGAACTAAATGAAATTTTCGAATTAATTCCACCGCCAATTTTCGAAAATGAAGAGGGTAATGAATCAGAAAATAATGATTTTAATATAAATATTATGGAATCAGATCCTGCTGAGAATGGCAACACTCAACATTATATTCCAAAGAAACCCGCAATGTTTAAAAATGTATTTTCTTTCGATGGTCGCATAAGGCGCCTAGAATTTGGTTTAAGTGCTATTGTCTATTTTTTTTATTACTTTTTAGCATACTTAATGGCCATTTCATTTGATGCAGCTGATTTATTGATTTTGTTTTTGATTCCAGGACTTTGGTTTTTATGGGCACAAGGAGCAAAGCGATGTCATGATATGGGCAATAATGGTTGGTTTCAAATAATACCTTTTTATGGATTATGGATGCTTTTTGTTGAAGGTGATTTTGGATTTAATAAATATGGTGTAAATCCAAAAATTTAAATGTTAGATGCCATAGGTCTAGATATATAAAGTTCTGTAATTAATCTAAATATGAGAATTACTATCACAATAATTTTAGTCTGTTTATACTCAATTTCATTTTCACAATCACTTTCAGAAAGCGATATTAAAAAAATAGCTCAAAAAACTAATAACAAAATTAAGGGTGTTGAAATTGGCAATGGAATAACTGCACGTGGATGCTTAGCTATTGGAAGAACCTTAGCATACCAATATGATGTTTCAAATGATTGGTCTCCATCTCTAAACATGAAGGAGGATTTAATGGAAAACTTTAAGGAAGCTGGTATTTCTGAGGTTTATTTTAACAATGATATTAATGTTGATTTCTACTATTATTATGGGAATAAACTAAGAAAAAAGATAAGTATAAAATCAAAAGAATTTTCCAACCTTAACTTTAAGTTAGGGGATTATGAAAGTGTAAATGGTCATTTAAAAGCCAAAGGCGTTAATTTAAAATTAAGAAAGCCTAATGGTTGGGAATTGCAAGAAGGTGATAGACCAAATATAGTAAAAAAGTTTAGTTACAAAACAAATTCATATATTATACTTATTAAAGATAATATGATGTTCTTGTCAAGAAATGAAGCTAAAGATTTACTATCAGACAGTGAATATGTTAAAGAAATAATAATTGAATCTGGTTCCTATTTAAAAAATATTGAAATTTTACATCAAAAAATTGTTACAATCGACACTTATCCAGCACTTGAATTTACAATTAGAGGTGATAAGGAGCGATTAGGACTCAATCTTAAAATGATTATGAAGAATTGGATGATTTTCTACGAGGATAAAATTATATCTTTTAGTAGTGGTGGTTTTGACAGTCAAGAATTTTATTCGCTAGAAAATCTCTATGATTCAATAACTAATTCAGTAATCTTTCCTGAGCAATATAATTAATTGATGAAAAAGTACTTTTATATATTTGAAGGCAACAAAATAGGGCCATTTTCTTTTGAAGAGTTGAAGAACCAAAACCTCACAAGAGAGACAAAGGTGTGGTTTTATGGATTAGATAATTGGACTACTTTGTCAGAAGTTGATGAACTAAAATCCATAACTAATTCAATACCACCACTGCTAAAAGTTGCTAAACCAAAAGAAATTCAAAACAACAATAATACAAAAAATGATATTCCGGAAAGGGTAATTGAAAATAAACCGTCAAAAAATAAAGGAAATTTAAAAAGAGGCATAATTGTAACTATTATATCAATAATTATATTATTACTTGGCTACTTTTTATACAATAAACAACAAGACAATAAGCTATATCAAGAAATTGCAGCGAGCGCTTATGAGACCGATGAGGATTTTAATTTCTATGTTGACAAGTATTATCGCGACATTGGTAATTATGGAATAATTCCTAAAAAGCCAAAAAATATTATAATAAAGTTTGCAAAACTAGACCAATTAGACAATGCAACACACATTCATGGAATTTCCTATGGAGCAAATAATGATGATAAAATTGAAATATATATAAATCCATCTACTTGGAATAAATTTAATAAGCCAATGCGGTATTTTCTAATATATCATGAACTTTCACATGATATATTAAATGTTGATGATTTAGAATATTCAATTGAGAATGAAGGAAAATTAATGTATCCTGCTTTAGCGTCTTATGAATCAAAGACAATGGATGATTTTATAGAGAGTTCACACGCACTTTTTGAAGAAGTTGCGGTTAATAAATAAAATTATTTATAAAAACCGATAGCGCAAATTTTATTTAAAACTTTTACCAACTATAAGAATAACTATAGTATTCAGTTGTTAATAACTATTATATAGTTTTTATCTATTTTATTATTATATTTTATAGATTTGTGTTATATAAATATTAATACAAACATTATGAGCAATTTAGAAGAAATACTGTTCGGCAAAGAATCTAGTCGAAAAATGACCTTATTTTTCGAGAGAATTAAATTCTTAAATGAGAAATATTGTTCTGAACTAGAGAATGACACTATTGAAAATAAATTTATTATCAATGGGACTGCTGGGCAAAATATTAATTGTCTTCAGTTTAGAGATGACAAATTGGAAACCGTAATTGTTGAAGATGTGAAGAAAATTTTCAATAATATTTTTAGTTATAAAACAAAAAATAATGAAAAAATTCATAGAATTTAAAACATTTGTATCACTAAAATATTAAGAGGTAGCAGAATGTTTTGTAATGAAATAACTATTTAGTTTGCCAGAATTTATGAAAAATATATTTTATTATTATAAAGAAACATTAGGAATTGATTTATCAGATTTATCACATCCAATTTCTTCGAAAATAAATTCCATTCCATTTTCGACTCTTATTGATCAAAAAGTTAAAAAACATCATTTAATAACGTTTGGACATTCTTTAATAGATATTAAAGTTTATGATAAGAAGATTTATAATTTTTATATAAAAAGAATTGCTAGGAATTCAGATATTTCAATTAACGGACACATTTTTGAGATTAATCAATGTGCACATTTTATTAGAACAGCAAAAAAGAATAATCTTAAATTTAATTTTGGGGATGCAAATCAAAACGAACCTGATTTTATAGTTGAGAATATTGGATTTGAAATAACGTCAATCAGATATTCAGAGAAAGGCAATATGTCAAATCCTGGTAGAAAATTATTGAAAAAATTTAATGAGAAAAACAAAAAAGAATATGCAGCCAAAAATGTAGTCTTAATAATTGATATAAATCAACCAACTTTTTATACAATAAAAGACGGAAAATCAGTAACTCCAACATTTGAAGAAGTTCGAGAAATAATAAAAAATGAAGCTAAATTTGGTTTAGTATTATATTTTATGGAATGGATTGAAAACATAAATGATAATTTTTTCTTTAAAGGAACTGTTTATCCAGATTATTCTGAGAATTGTAGCGCAGAATTAAAAACTTTAATGGAACAATATTTCTTTAAAGGAAAATATAATTATGAAGGAGAAATTTTAGTATCACCGAATTAGAATTTTAAGGCTTATTAATAATCGCTATAAAAATGCTAAATCTATATAAATAGAAAAAGTCAATATCTAGATATTCAATACAATACAGTAAATTTGCAATTAGCCTTATTCAGAAAAAATTAAGAAATGCGCAAATCAATATATTAATTAAAATGAAAGACGAAATCAAGCTCTTTAACGAAAAAAAAATCAGAACCCATTGGGATGAAAAACTAGAAAAATGGTATTTCGCTATTGTAGATGTAATTGCCATTTTAACTGAAAGCAATAATCCACAAGTTTATTGGCGTGTGATGAAAAAGCGCTTACTGGCTGAGGGAAATGAAACCGTTACAAATTGTAACGCTTTGAAAATGGAAGCTATTGATGGTAAAATGAGAGCAACAGATGTAGCCGATACCGAAACATTGCTTCGTATTATCCAATCTATTCCATCACCCAAAGCAGAACCATTTAAGCAATGGCTGGCAAAAGTAGGTTACGAGCGTATGCAAGAAATCGCCGACCCAAGTCAAGGAATAGACAGGGCAAGAGAAAATTGGCAACAGCTGGGGCGAAGCGAAAAATGGATACAACAACGCATGACAGGGCAAGAAACACGCAACAAACTTACCGATTATTGGAAAGAAAGTGGCGTGCAAAAGGCGGATGAGTTTGCATTGCTCACCAATATTATTCATCAAGAATGGACGGAACTAACAGTAAAAAAACATAAAGAAATTAAAGGATTAAAATCACAAAATTTGCGAGATCACATGAGTGAAGCCGAATTAATTTTTACGGCACTTGCTGAACTTTCTACCCGCCAAATTGCAGAAACAGATGAAGCAAAAGGGTTAAAGGAAAATGCAATAGCAGGGAAAAAAGGCGGTAAAATTGCCAAAGATGCGCGTTTAAATTTAGAAGCCCAAACAGGAAAAAACGTTGTTACCGGTGAAAATTTTTTGCCGCCGGCAAAAGAAACCAAAAAATTAAAATAAAAATTAGATTGGTTTAGATAGTGCGAAATTTGCAATCCGCTCCGGGGATAAGCAATACCTGTAAGCAGTCCAAGCTTCAAAATTTGTTAGTGACAAACAGTTTTGTTTGCATGAAAATAGCAATTTGTCAGAAATTAAAATTCAAATATTTTGGCTTTATTAGACAATTGTCTTATATTTGAGGACAAATGTCTATAATATGGTTGAATTAGCAGAAAATAACGACGTTCAAATAAACAAAGCCTTAAACACTTATTTGAAAAAAATTGAACAAAGCGGACGAATACGCAGTCACAGTAAAAATATTACGTACAAAAAATTCTTTACGGACAAAATGCTCATCGTAAAATCAATTAGACGAGGAATTCCTTATTCACTTTTTAAAGAGATCATAAATATTACGCCTTTCACCGAGAATGATTGGGCTAGCTTCTTAGACATATCCACTAAATCACTGCAACGATATAAAAAGGACAATGAGTTTGTTTTTAAGCCTATTCATTCTGAAAAAATTATTGAACTTGCTGAGGTAACTAATTTGGGCAAAGATATTTTTGACTCAAATGAACAATTTTACAGTTGGCTAAATGCGTCTTCATTGGCTTTGGGCAATCTAAAACCTATTGAGTTGTTGAAAGACTCCTATGGAAAGGAAATGGTTATGAATGAGTTAAATAGAATTGACCAAGGAATATTTGTTTGATGAAAGTATTCAGATTGTCCAGAAAAAAATATTCCAAGGAATTATCGGGAAAAGGCGCTTCTTATTCTGTCAATAGATGGAATTCTAAGGGAACTGAAATAATTTACTGTGCAAGTAGCCGTGCGCTGGCTATGGCTGAAGTTGCTGTTCATTTAAATTTAGCGCTTATCCCCAATGATTATTTAATGATTGAAATCAATATTCCGGATTCCATAGAAATTAAAAAGATAGAAAACAGCAATCTTCCTTCCAACTGGGATGCATTTCCTCACATATTGCCTACCCAAAAAATTGGAGATGATTTTATAAATCTAAATAATTATTGTGTGCTTAGAGTTCCGTCGGCAGTTGTAAAAGGTGATGTTAACTACCTTCTTAATCCTTTTCACAAGGATTTTAAACTTATTGAAATTGTAAATTCATATAGCTTTTCATTTGACCAAAGATTGTTTAAATAACGAATGTTAACTGCCGTTAGCGATGAATTTGCAACCCGTACAGGTATTTTATAATCAACAAAAAATCATAAAAACATAAAACATCCATTATGAACCCATCATTAAAAAACTGGCATAAATATTTAGAAACAAGAGATCCCAAAATATTGGATGAACTTTTGGCAAATGAGGTCGTTTTTTATTCACCCATTGTTTGGGCGCCACAGGAAGGAAAACAAATTACCAAATTGTATTTAATGGCGGCATTGGAAGTTTTTGGTGGCGAAAACGCTAATTTTACCTACGTGAATCAGGTGGTCGATAACAATCAATTTATTTTGGAATTCAACACCATCATTGATGGCATAACGGTAAATGGCGTTGATATGATTGATGTAAATGATGAAGGAAAAATCATCAGTTTCAAAGTGATGGTTCGCCCATTGAAAGCAATCAATAAAGTGCACGAAAAAATGGGAGAAATGCTCGAGAAGTTAAAACTCGATAAGGGAAAGGGGTTTTGAAAATAAATTAAATCAAAATTCGGATAAATTAAAAAAAAAACTTAAACTTTGATTTTTGTACGTATATTTTTCGTACAAATATTTGTTCGGTACGTATTTTGAACGTACATTTGTAAAAAAATTAAAATTATGGAAACAAAATCTATTAAAAACGAAAAAACAAGATTCGACACCCGGCTTCCAAAAGAGCAAAAGCTTTTTTTTGAAAAAGCCGCCCATATTGGGGGTTTTCGCAATTTAACTGATTTTATTATTTCTGCCGTTCAAGAGAAAGCCAAAGAAATTATAAGGGAAAGAGAAATAATTTTAGCTTCGGAAAGAGACAATGAAATTTTTTTTAATGCAATTTTAAGTTCAGACAAGCCTAACAATGAATTAATTTCGGCTAGCGAGGAATATAATAAGTTGCTTTCTTAAATGAATTTTATCACCATTAATCTGGAGCCGGAACACAAAAAAAATGAATTTTGCTGCGAAACAGAACTGTTAGACAATTATTTACATCAACAAGCCAGTCAGGATGTTAAACGTAAACTTTCAGCTTGTTTTGTGTTGATTGAAAATAATTCAAATTTAATAAAAGGATATTATACACTTTCAAATAATAGCATTCCTTTATCATTAATTCCTGAATCGATTAAAAAACAACTTCCAAAATCATATAAATCAATTCCAACTACCCTTTTGGGAAGATTGGCCATCGACAAAAACCACCAAGGAAATGGATTTGGAAAATTTTTGCTTATTGACGCTTTGAAAAGAAGTTATATCATTTCAAAAAATGTTGGCTCATTTGCTGTAATTGTTGATCCATTAAACAGTGATGCTGAATGCTTTTATGACAAATACGGTTTTATTAAACTTCCGGATAGCGGAAAAATGTTTCTACCAATGAAAACGATTAAACAACTGTTTGAAAAATAGGTTAAGTTCAGGTTATAACAGCATTTGCGTATTCTATGATAAAAACCAAGTAATAAATTATAAAAAATCCATTCAAACAAAATCAGCATTTAACCGCAAAGCCCGCAAAAGAAATTCGCAAAGTCCGCAAAGAAAATTCGACAATTTTTAATTCGACAATTTTTAATTCTAAAATCGTAAATCAAAAATCGTAATTCAAATTGCGTTAGGGATTGTAGTGGAAATCCCGGTTTTGCGAGCTTGTGAAGCAATATGTTTAACAGATTGTCGCGCTCAACTCGCAAAAACGGATTGCAGCGAAAAGCCCGACCCTTGCGGTAACGCCCAAAACAACAAGCAATAAATTGTCTTACTTATAAGCGTTAAACCGAAAAATAAATTTTTGCTTATGGCCAAAAACCAAAAAAACCTACATATTTCTCCTGTACTGTCCGCCCACTTCAAACAGCGCCTCCGTAATTTGCCCGATAGAACACACTTTACAAGCTTCCATTAATTGCTCAAAAACATTTTCGTTATTCACGGCTTTTTGTCTTAACAAAGCAATATGTTCTTTAACTGCGGAAGCATTTGCTTTGTTTAAGTTTTCAACCACCGTAATTTGGTATTGTTTTTCTTTTTCGGTGGCCCTGATGACTTCTTGCGGCAAAACTGTTGGCGAACCTTTGCTGCTTAAAAAGGTGTTTACGCCAATAATTGGAAATTCTCCATTGTGTTTTAAGGTTTCGTAATACAAGCTTTCTTCCTGAATTTTACTGCGTTGGTACATGGTTTCCATCGCGCCTAAAACACCGCCGCGTTCCGTAATTCTGTCAAATTCGGCATAAATGGCTTCTTCCACCAAATCGGTTAATTCTTCAATGATAAAGGAACCCTGAATCGGATTTTCATTTTTGGTCAAACCCAATTCTTTGTTGATAATCAGCTGAATGGCCATAGCACGACGTACACTTTCTTCGGTTGGCGTTGTAATCGCTTCATCATAAGCGTTGGTGTGCAAACTGTTGCAATTGTCGTAAATGGCATACAAAGCCTGCAAAGTTGTTCGAATATCATTAAAGTCAATTTCCTGGGCGTGCAAACTTCTTCCCGAAGTTTGAATGTGGTATTTCATCATTTGGGCTCTTGCGTTGGCGCCGTATTTTTCTTTCATGGCTTTCGCCCAAATTTTGCGGGCAACCCTTCCTATCACAGCATATTCCGGATCAACGCCATTGGAAAAGAAGAAGGATAAATTCGGTCCGAATTCATTAATGTCCATGCCTCTCGACAAATAATATTCCACATAAGTAAATCCGTTTGCCAAGGTAAATGCCAAC
>JAUYUA010000077.1 GCA_030694935.1 Lutibacter sp.
GAAAAGTAAACTCACAGCCATAGAAGGATGGCTACGCCGACGACTCAAATGCTTTAGACTAAAACAATGCAAACGAGTAATGGGAATAGTCAGATTTCTAACCAAACTAGGCGTTGAAAAGACTTTGAGTTGGCGAACAGCTTTGAGCGGAAAAGGTTGGTGGCGTTTATCCAATAGCCCTGCCCTGAACATAGGAATGAATAACAAATGGTTTATAGAGCAAGGATTTTACAGCCTAACAGAAAACTATAAACAATTATATCGTAACCCACTTTAAGGAAACCGCCGTACACGTAAGTACATACGGTGGTGTGAGAGGACGACAAAGTTAAATGAATATTTTATTTAACTTTGTCTCCTACTTTAATTACAATATATTTTGGGCCCTACAACCTTTTTGTTTGGCGTTTCCCTGCGGGCCAGGCTATCGCTACTCGCATTTTTTAGCGGTGAAAAAACCGCAAAAAAAGTGCTCAAACACACCGCTCTATCCTTTACGCAAATTGAACTCATCTAAAAAATGAATCATGAATAATTAAGATTATTTCAAAATTGGGCGGTATTATTCGTATTTTTACATCATCTTAAATCAAAAAGAAATTCTTCTTATGGAAATTACAGCGATAGAAAAAACAATACAACAAGCTTTAGACAAACTTGGGGTTAAAACCTTTAATAACGGCACTTCAACAGGATCAAATTTCTTTGGCGTTGGCGAAATAATGGAATCCTATTCTCCTGTAAACGGCAAATTGATCGGAAAAGTTAGCGCAACCACAAAAGATGATTTTGAAAAAGTGATAGAAACTGCACAAACCGCTTTTTCCACTTGGAGAATTAAACCGGCACCACAACGAGGCGAAATGGTTCGTCAGTTTGGCGAAAAATTGCGTGAGCTAAAACAACCACTGGGCGAATTGGTTTCTTATGAAATGGGCAAATCGTTGCAAGAAGGTTTGGGAGAAGTTCAGGAAATGATAGACATTTGCGACTTTGCTGTTGGATTGTCCAGACAATTACACGGATTTACCATGCATTCCGAACGTCCAGGACACAGAATGTACGACCAATATCATCCGTTAGGCATTGTGGGCATTATCTCCGCATTTAACTTTCCTGTGGCCGTTTGGGCCTGGAATACTGCATTGGCTTGGATTGCCGGTGATGTTTGCGTTTGGAAAGCATCAGAAAAAGCGCCTTTATGCAGCATTGCCTGTCAAAATATCATTGCATCTGTTTTAAAAGAAAATAAATTGCCCGAGGGAATTTCTTGTATCATCAATGGCGATTACAAAGTTGGCGAATATATGACAACCGATAAACGCATCTCCTTAATTTCAGCAACCGGATCCATAAGAATGGGTAAAATTGTGGCAAAAACTGTTGCCGAACGACTGGGAAGATCATTGTTGGAATTGGGCGGCAACAACGCCATTATTATCACGCCAAGCGCAGATATTAAAATGACCATTATTGGCGCTGTATTTGGCGCTGTGGGAACTGCCGGACAACGTTGCACATCAACCCGCAGGTTAATTATTCACGAATCCATGTATGAGCAGGTAAAAGATGCTTTGGTAAAAGCCTACAAACAATTGCGCATTGGAAATCCGCTGGATGAAAACAACCACGTTGGACCGTTAATCGACAAAGCTGCGGTTAAAATGTATGAAAATGCTTTAACGCAGGCTGTAAAAGAAGGCGGAAAAATTTTGGTTGAAGGCGGCGTTTTAAGCGGAAAAGGTTACGAAAGCGGCTGTTATGTAAAACCTGCAATTGTAGAGGCTGAAAACCACTTTGAAATTGTGCAACACGAAACATTCGCGCCAATTTTATACTTGATAAAATATTCTGGTGAACTAAAAAATGCCATTGCATTGCAAAATGGCGTTGTGCAAGGACTATCTTCTGCAATAATGACCAACAATTTACGTGAAGCCGAACTGTTTTTATCTGTTCAAGGTTCCGATTGCGGAATTGCAAATGTTAATATTGGCACTTCAGGAGCCGAAATTGGCGGTGCTTTTGGAGGTGAAAAAGAAACCGGCGGCGGAAGAGAATCGGGTTCTGATGCTTGGAAAGTTTATATGAGACGTCAAACAAACACCATAAATTATACTACCGAATTGCCTTTGGCGCAAGGCATAAAATTTGATTTGGACTAGTTTCAAATATATAAAACAATTAGAAATAAAAAAGTTCTTAAAGCCAATTTAAATTTGGTTTTAAGAACATTTTTTTGGCAGGTTTGTTAGTTTATCAACGCTAAAGCTAAAAATACCGATAACAACAAAATGATAGTGCCTAAAATTATTTGCACACATTCAATCACTTATGTTCTTCTTAAATCTATGGTTGATGCTTTAAAAAACAAAAGATTTAGAAATTTCGCCATCACTAACCTAAAATGACTAATTTAGACGCATAGAAAATTATGGCAAAATTTATACAAAATATTATCGACGAAATAATTGACCAATATATCTACGCTGACGACACAAAACGACCTTGGATAATTGGATTTAGTGGAGAGGAAGAGTTGAAATAAGTGTGAGTTAATGATTAAGGATCTTACATATTATGCGCATTGCTTTATTAACCTCAAAAGAGACGGTAAAAATGGAGGAGCGCCTCATAAACCAATTTTGCTTTTAAGTCTTCTCGGACTTTTTAATAAAGGGCTTTTCTTCAATAATGAAGTACACATACTTCCTGAATTTGTTGCCGCATTTAAAACTAATTGGAATAAATTGGTTATTACAAACCATCATCCAATTTTCGCCCTCCCATTTTATCATATGAATTCTGAACCTTTCTGGAAGTTGATTCCAAATTTAGGTTGTGAAAAATGGATTGAATCAAAAAGTTCTATGAGAAGTTTTAGCAATTTATCAACTGCTGTGGAAGCCGTTTTGATTGATGAAGAATTGTCAATATTATTATTGCACCCCGAAAATCGTGATATTTTAAAAATAGCCATTCTTGATAAATACTTTTCTGAAACTAAATTGAATTATAATTTGGACGAAAATGATGGGCTCCTGCCTTCTGGAATAATTCTTCAAGAAAGTTCTGAGGAATATAAAAAGAAAATTATTCAATTAAAAAATACTCTTGATGAAAACTCTTTTCAAGAAGAAGTTTTTATCAGAAGTGGAATTTTTAAAAGGGAAATTCCGAAACTTTATAATAATACCTGTGCAATATCTGGACTACGAATAGATGCAACTGCAAACATTTCAATGGTTGATGCTTGTCATATTATTCCGTTTTCAGAAGCTTATGACGACACTTTGACAAATGGAATTGCATTATGTCCAAACTTACACAGAGCATTTGACAGAGGTTTAATTTCTATATCTGATGATTATACCGTTTTACTTAAAAATAATTTTGTAGAAAATCAAAAATCAGTTTTCAATATTTCTCAATTTGAAGGGGTAAAACTTTTGCTGCCAACCAATTTGAAATATCATCCGGCTATAGAAAACATCCTAGCTCACAGAAAGAAATATTCATTTTAGAATAAATATAATAACCAATGAGTACGCCTAAATTAAATGCAGACTTCCTAAATAAAGCTGTCCAGCTTTTACAAGATGCGCGATCAAGGGTTGTGCACACCATAAATCAAGTAATGGTTGTTACTTATTTTGAAATAGGAAGAATGATTGTTGAAGAAGAGCAGCTTGGCAAAGAGAGAGCTGAATATGGGAAAGGTATATTGAATGAACTTTCTAAAACATTGACCTTAGAGTTTGGGAAAGGGTTTTCGGTTACAAACCTTAAACAAATGAGATATTTTTACCTTATCTACCAAAAAGGTCAGACACTGTCTGACGAATTAGACAAGGAAAAAACGCTGAAAATGTCTGCCGATTTTGAGTTAAGTTGGTCTCACTATCTAAAACTAATGAGAATTGATGATCAAAATGAACGAAAATTTTACGAAATAGAAGCTACAAAAAATAACTGGAGCGTTAGAGAATTAGATAGACAATACGATGCCGCATTATATACTCGACTTACTTTAAGCAGAGACAAAAAAGGAGTGCAAAAACTTTCAGAAAAAGGGTTGATTCTTGAACATCCAAAAGATGCGATAAAAGATCCTTATATTTTAGAATTTATAGGATTACCTGAAAAGCCTTTCTATTCTGAAAGTGAATTAGAGCAAGGAATAATTGATAAACTTGAGCATTTTTTACTTGAGTTAGGTACAGGGTTTACCTTTGTTGCAAGGCAAAAACGAATATCTTTTGACAATAAACATTTCCGTATAGATTTGGTGTTTTACAATCGCATATTAAAATGCTTTATACTCATTGACCTAAAAATCGGAGAGTTAAAACATCAAGATATGGGACAAATGCAGATGTACGTAAATTATTATGACCGAGAAATAAAATTAGAAGAAGAACATAAGACTATTGGATTAATTTTATGTCAAAATAAAAGTGAGGCAGTTGTGCAATATACCTTGCCAGAAAATAATGAGCAGATTTTTGCAAGCAAGTATAAAACAATATTGCCAAGTAAAGAAGACTTGAAATTATTGATAAAAGAACCAAAATAACCAATTCCCGTCAGATAACAACACTCGCTGCCTAAATTGAAATCGCCAAATTAAAAGAAAAACAGTCTCTAAAACGAATACAACACACCAACGCCCAACATTTGTTTTAATTGAATTTTAGGCCCAACAGGAACCAATATCCCATCGTTATTTAGGTCTTTTTTACTTTTTACGTCATCATCATATAAAAAATGTGTGCCTACATTGGCTGTTACATGCTTGTTAATGGTCATATCAAAATTTACTTCCCAGTTTACATCTACATTGCCGTATCTGTTTAAATAGTCGGAATACAAAATCAATTTATTGCTCATTTTTATATTTTCCATCACCATTGTTTTCCATTCGCTGGAAACATACGTTCCTACTTCAACTTTTAAATTTTCGCCTGAGGTCAGTATATTTCCGGCTTCATCATATTCGGCACGAGTTACGCCAAAAGCACCTTCATTTGCCAAAACCTGGTTGTAAACAAAAGTCATTTTGTTGGTGAGCGGAGAAAGATATACTTTTAGTTCGTTTTCCTTTGAAAAATATTCAGACCCAACGCCCAAAAAATTGTACGCGGGAGAGAAGAATTTTGAAATAGGCTTGTCCTTATTCGGGTATTTATAACCATTTGCAAATTGCGTCTTAAAATTGAATTTTGCCGAATAATACCATTTTGAAGTAATGTCTTCTCTATAACCAAATGTTGAATTTAATTCGATTAAATCTTCGGTTTTCCGCAATTCTCGACTGGCTTCTTTATTTAAACCAAAGTTGGTTTTCAATTCATTTTCCCAAACTTTATGATTGTTTTTGTAATCTCTTTTTATGTTTATTTTCGCGATTCCAGAAATTGAATTATTGCCGCCAGCACTCCAGTTAACAAAGGAATTTTGGGTAAAAATCAATTGAAAATTATTAGTTTCCTCCCAATGGCTTATCGGCGGTGAATCAATGGACAAAGTATCTTTTGAAATTGAAGCTGTCGTTTTGAAAGTGTAAAGAATTGTAAAAATAAGGAAGGGTTTTAATCGCATTTTGTAATCGTTTAGGGGCTGGAAAATATTTCCGCAAAGAAACATAAAATATTTTTTTTATAAAAGTTTCAACAGGAATTCCGCTATTTTTTCTTTAGATAAATGAATGCTTTCATACAATTCATCCACTTTTCCGTGTTCCACAAATTGATCTGGAATCCCTAAATGTTTAACGGTTTTGCTTGTGTAATTATTGTTTGAAGCGAATTCTAAAATGGCGCTTCCAAATCCGCCTATAATGGCGCCGTCTTCTATGGTTACAATAGTTTTAAACTTTTTAAATACTTGGTGAAGCATATTTTCATCCAAAGGTTTTACAAAACGCATCGCATAATGGGCAACTTTGTTTTTAGGCAAATCAGCCTGAAGTTCGATCAATTTATTTCCGATGGTGCCAATGCTTAACACCGCAATTTCAGAACCTTCTGAAATACAAACACCTTTTCCTATTTCAATTTTGCTAAAAGGAAGTTTCCAATCAATCAGCGTTCCTTGTCCGCGAGGATAACGAATCGCCAGCGGAAAATCGATTCCCATTTGCGCGGTAAACATCATATTGCGCAATTCAAGTTCATTTAAAGGCGCAAAAATCACTAAGTTTGGAATACAACGCAAATAAGCAATGTCGAAAGCTCCGTGGTGCGTTGCGCCGTCTTCGCCCACAATTCCTGCTCGGTCTATGCAAAAAATGACAGGCAGTTTTTGGATTGCCACATCGTGGATAATTTGATCATAGGCGCGTTGCAAAAATGTGGAATAAATAGCGCAAAAAGGAATCAGTCCCTGCGTGGCCATACCGGCAGCCAAAGTCACCGCGTGTTGTTCGGCAATGCCCACATCAAAAGCCCTTTCGGGTATTTCGTCAATCATTAATTTTAGCGAACTTCCAGTTGGCATCGCTGGCGTAATTCCAACAATTTTAGGATTGTTTTTTGCCAATTCAACCAATGTTTCCCCAAAAACATCCTGATATTTAGGAGGCTGCGGAATGTTATTTTTAGCCGGTAATTCCCCTGTTATTTTATCAAACCTTCCAGGCGCGTGGTAAGTTACCTGGTCATTTTCCGCTTGTTGCAGTCCTTTTCCTTTTGTGGTAATAATATGCAAAAATTTAGGGCCTTTTATCGATTTTAAACGCTCCAGTTCGGTGATAATATCGTTGATATTGTGCCCGTCAATTGGTCCGGAATAATTGAAATTTAACGCTTCAATAATGTTGTTTTTTCGAACTTTTTTGCCTGCTTTCACATCAGTAAAATACTTTTTCAATGCCCCAACGCTTGGATCAATTCCCATGGCGTTGTCGTTTAAAATAATCAGCAAATTGGCATCAGTCACACCGGCGTGGTTTAATCCTTCAAAAGCCATTCCGCTGGCAATAGAAGCGTCGCCAACAACGGCTATGTGGTGTTTTTGAAAATCACCTTTCAATTTTGAGGCAAGCGCCATTCCCAAAGCGGCAGAAATCGAGGTTGAAGAATGTCCGGTTCCAAAAGCGTCGTAAATGCTTTCGCTTCGTTTTGGAAAACCTGAAATTCCGCCCAATTGCCTGTTTGTATGAAAATTTTCCCTTCGTCCTGTTAATATTTTATGTCCATAAGCCTGATGCCCAACATCCCAAATCAGCAAATCGTTTGGCGTATCAAACACATAATGCAGCGCAATGGTCAATTCAACCACGCCCAAACTTGCGCCCAAATGCCCTTCTTTGGCGGCAACAATGTCAATAATAAATTCGCGCAGTTGTTTGGCAACCGTTTCCAATTGATTTTTAGCCAGCTTCCGCAGGTCCTTCGGATCGTTAATATGTGCCAATAAATTTGTTTTCACCATTACAAAACTACGTTATTTAAATTGTTCGGTGGATTAAAAATAATTACTTTTGATGTATAATGGATCCAATTGACCACCAACCGCCAACTGCACAAATGGCATATTTTTTTTCCCCTTTACCAAATCCGACGCTCCAAAAAACAAAAGAGCTATTTTTTGCCAACGCGCGGAATAAAATGTAAATTTGAGAAAATAAAAAAGAATTAAAAATAAATGGCAATATTTCAGAAATCAGTAATTAAAAAACATCTGAATAATCTTGACAAAGAGCAAGTTGAAAAAGCATACATAAAGTTCCGAGAAAACTACACTCCTGCCAAAATAGAACACATAAAAAAACTTAAAGAAGAAGAATATCAAGATGGATTTCTAAGGGAAATCTTTGTTGACGTTTTAGGTTACACATTGCGACCTTCCGAGAATTTTGACTTACAAAGAGAATTTAAAAACCAAACTGACGGAAAAAAAGCTGACGGAGCAATTCTAACAAGGGAGCATGCTCCCTTGTTGAGGGATAACGACCCTTTGGTAACACCAATTGCCATTGCAGTAATTGAATTAAAATCGACCAAAACAAAGGATTTGACTTTAGTTACACAACAAGCATTTAATTATAAAAATAACCAACCCGAGTGTAAATATGTAATTACTTCAAACTTTCAAAAGTTGCGTTTTTACATTGATTATT
>JAUYUA010000080.1 GCA_030694935.1 Lutibacter sp.
TAATAATTTTATTGTCTTTAAGAATTACCAATTCGCTATTCATTTTCCTTTTGAATTCGATTAACTTTTCATAAACTTTGTCCATTCCTTCAATTATTTTTGTTTGATTGAGGGTTCTTTTATGTGTTTTCATCTGTTTATTATTTATTTTTTATTGGTACAGATGCAGTCGCCATTAATCATTCCTGTGTGTATCAAAATTTGTTATGGCTCGTTTCATCTGTTTATATTTTATTTTTTATTGGTACAGCTGCTGCCTGCCTGCCTGCCGGCTGGCTGGCCTGCCTGCCGGACAGGCAGGTTCGCCATTAATCATTCCTGTGTGTATCAAAATTTGTTATGGCTCGTTTCATTGTTGCAAAGATAATTTAAGTATTTGTGTCTGTTATTTGGTATAAGGTTTCTTGTGATTTTTTTGTGGTGTGGTCAAATTTAATTCAAAATTTAGACATATAATAATATAACTATTTTAAATTCCCTGATTGGAATTAATGGAATATGGTAGATAATTATATGAAATCAATTTTCTCCCCAGCCGGTAGGCAGGCAAGCTTTAGGGCTGGGGTAAAAAATTGATTTTTTATTAAACAGTTTATTAAGAACTCCATCCATTTTGTTCTTTTACTTTTTTGCATCGCCCAAAAAAGTAACAAACCCGCCTGCGGCCGGCAGGAAACTCATATGACACTTCTTCTTTGATTTGGGTTCTAATTGTTATTGAACTTATTTTTTACTTTGAGCCTGCCTGCCGGCAGGCAGGCTTTGAACTTTAAACTTTAAACTTTCTTGGTCTTGCAGTCGTGCAGTCGTGCAGTCATGCAGTCTTGCGGTCAAATTTAATTCAAAATTTTGGCTTTAAACTTTTAACTTTTTAATCCACAAAAGTTTCTTTAATGACTTCTTTGCATTTGCTTATTTCCGATTCTTCCAATTTCTCAAAAACCTTTATGATTCTCATTTTATCTACGGTTCTAATTTGATCCAGGGCCATCATTCCTTTTTTACCGTGATGCTTGACTAAAACTCTTGTTGGATATTTTTTTAGACTCGTTGTTAAAGGAGCCAGAACAATGGTGTTTAAATATTTATTCATTTCGTTTGGAGAAATAATTACGCAAGGTCTGGTTTTTTGTATTTCACTTCCAATGGTTGGATCAAGATTTACCAGAACAACTGAGTACTGTTTTAATTCCATTCATCAAAATTTTCATCATCAAACACGTCATTCATAAGTAACTTGTCATCGTTATAAAGCCGCATTTTCTCAAAAGCATTTTCCCAATCCTTTCTGGGCGCGTCTATTGGTTTTATAATGATTTGATCCTTTTCAAGAATGAGTTCCACTTTGTCCTTGATATTGTATTTCTCCATAATAGTTTTGCTAAGACGAAGTCCTTTTGAATTGCCGATTTTAATAATGGCTATTTCCATAGTTTTCTTATTTGTTATTACAAAGTTATTACATTTAATTCAAATATCAAAATTTGTTCCAAGACAGTCTCTAGGTTTTGGTTTTATATATTTAATCATAATATGCTTTGGTTTTGTCGAAGGGAGGGTTGGGATAAAAGAAAAAAATTTAGCTATTAATTTTATTTTTCCTGTAACTTCCAACTTTTTAATAGATTCCTGTTTTTCACACCCCTTACCCCTGCTTCGACTCCGCTCAGCACAGGTCTCTGGAGGAAAGTTGCTTTGAACTTTTAACTTTTAACTTTGAGCTTTGAGCATTGAGCCTGCCTCCGGCAGATAAACTTTCACCTTTCAGCTTTCACCTTTGAGCCTGCCTCCGGCAGATAAACTTTCACCTTTCAGCCTGCCTCCGGCAGATAAACTTTCACCTTTGAGCCTGCCTCCGGCAGATAAACTTTCACCTTTCAGCTTTCACCTTTGAGCTTTGAACTTTCACCTTTAAGCCTGCCTCCGGCAGATAAACTTTCACCTTTGAGCTTTCACCTTTGAGCTTTCACCTTTGAGCTTTGAACTTTCACCTTTAAGCTTTCAGCTTTTAAACCAACTAGCCAACCGTTTATTTAAGCCTTCTCCTTTTTGGACTTTGTCTATTTGAAAAAAATGAAATAATTTCGATTTGATTTTTATGAATTCTATAGTAAATGGTGTTGTGGGTTAAAATCACAACCCTTCTGATATCTTTTTTAAAGTCAGAAACTTGAAATAAAGTAGGGTTTTTGGAAATTAAAATTAAAGTCTCTTCAATTTTGATTGCCAAATTTTTCAATTCTCTTTCAGTCCAATGCGCCTCTCAATATTGAATTGTCTTATGTAATTCGTTAAGTGCAAAATCTGTCCAGAAAATATTATAGCCATTTTTCATATAGCTTTCTGGCGCTTGTATGTGGATTAAGTTTTCCTGAATCGGCATCTTTTATACCTTGTTCAATAGCATCTTTTTCATTTTCAGAAATTAAATTCCACCAATCTTTGCTTTCATTTTTTCTCAAATCCATAATTTTCTCAATAATACCGGAGTCTTCTATAGTAGAAAGCCACTGGATTAACTCCAATTTTTTATTTTGTATGTTTATTTCCGTGTTCATAACTCAGTAGATTTATTTTTATCAAAAATACAAAACTAATTTCAATATTTTATGTGCCTATTGGCAGGCAAGAACATTATATGACGGTTCTTCTTTGATTTGGGTTGAAATGTAAAAAATTTATTACAAATTATTTTAGTTAATTTTTTAATAAGCCCAACGCGCCGGCTGGCCCTATCGTTAAAAATGTTCACTGAACATTTTTTTAAAGCTCTGTCCTGCAATGACGTGTTTTTTTATTGGATTGTGAAGTTTATTTTTCGTCCAAGTCCAAGCTCGATTAGTTTATACAGCGTCGAAAGTTGAATATCACTATGTCCGTTTTCAATTCTTGAAATAAAACTTTTTTTCGCTCCAATTTTATCAGCAAGCTGTTCCTGTGTCAAATTGGCTAATTTCCTTTCCTCTTTAATTAATTCACCAATTGCAAAAGATTTTGCTTTAATTTCAAAGTTAGTTCTTGATTCTGTACCTGTTTTACCGTGTCTTTTGTCGAGATGTTCGGCAAAAGTTTTAATACTTTTATTTTTTGTTTCCATTGTTTGTCTTTTTTTGTTCGTTAAAACCTGCCTGCCGGCAGGCAAGATATTCCTCCATTATTTCCGCTGCTTTGTTCAATTCTTTTGATGGTGTTTTTTGAGTTTTCTTCTGGAATCCGTTAAACAACACCACTAAATTTCCTTTGTCAAAACAGCAAAATATTCTGTAAATGTTACTTTCATATTCAATTCTAATTTCAAAAAGTCCCTTTACGCCATCAATACTTTTAAAAAATTTGGTTGGAATTCGTTCAAGAATTGTCATCATAAAAAGCACTTCATCAATTTTGTCCTTTACTTTTTCGGTTAAGGTTTCAAAAAAATCGTCAAAATAATCTTTATAAAAAATGATTTTTCTAAGTGTATCCATTGCGCAAAGTTAACTAATAATGGAACAAGGTCAAAATAAAATAAGAAAATTTTTTGGTAGCTTGTAGCTGAGGTATCTATGTTAAAATTGCCGCCAAGTTTATGTTCAAAAAAAACTTTTAAAATTTAATTTATCTGGTGACTTAGGCTTGTACACCCTTCAACTTTTAACGTTTTGCGTGTATGAGAAGTAGCGGATTAAAAAGTACTTCACTTTCAGTTTTGTACTTACTTTTATTAAAAGCACTGACCTTTGATTTAGCACTGAACCCGCTATTTCTCATACACGCTGTTGTGCAATCGGCATTATTTTCGGTTAGTATGCTAATTTGTGGTCGTTCAGTTCTACGTCAAATTTCACTTTCGCACCCAACACTTTAAACACTTTTAAAATGGTCGAAAATCTTGCATCCGTTGCGCTATTCTCAATTTTTGAAATCTGGGCTTTCTTTACTCCAACAAGTTCTCCGAGTTGTTCTTGAGTCAAATTTCTTTCTTTTCGTGCTTTTTTAATTTCATATCCAAGCAAGTCAAGTCGAAGTTCGTTTTCAAATTCGTCTCGTTTTTTTGTTCCTTTTTTACCGATATAATTGTCGGTCAGCTCTTCTAAACTATATGTTTTCATTTCCCTTTATTTTTTTCGTTAAAGTACTGTTGTCTTATTCGTTCCGCTTTTTCAATCTCCTTTTTTGGAATTTTGTCGGTCTTTTTAATTATTCCCTGTGTTGAAACTACGATTGTATCTTCTTTGTCAATCTTATCCCAAAAGGCAAAAAGTCGGAAGTAAGTTTTGTTGTATTTAGTCCTAAACTCCCAAATTTCGTCTTGTAATTTTTTAAAAAGCTCTTTGTCATTCGTTCTTTGAGATTTCCAAATGTTGTAAATGATTTTCTCTCGGCTTTTTTCGTCAACGCTGTCAAGAAATTGTTTTGCATCCTCTAAAATCTCAACTCGGAATTTTTGTTCGTCCATTCAAATCTTTTTACAAAGATAAATGTTTCTTATTTAAGAAACAAATGTTTTTTCGTAGTTCTGTTTTATGCTGTTGCACAACTTTGAGCTTTGAGCTATCACCTTTGAGCTTTGAGCTTTGAGCTTTTAACTTTTAACTTTTAACTATTTTTATAAATTCACGACATTAAAAAACTACGCAAATCCATAGTCGCAATTCCTTCATAGGTATTTCCCGTAAAGGCATCCATAGTAATAACAGTTTTGGGATAATTATCGGAAATATTTTTAAGATTGCCAAACTCCCGTTCCATTGTTTTTGGATCATTGATGGTTAAAGCCACTTGGATGTATTGTTTTTCGCCGTCCTTTTCAGCAATAAAATCAATTTCAGTGGCACCTATCATCCCTACTTTTACTTTATAACCTTTAAACAGGAGGTGATTGTACACAGCATTTTCCATAATTTTACCCCTGTCTTCCAATCGGTAGCCCCAAATACCGTGGCGGATACCGAGATTTTCAAAATAATATTTTTCGCCTATTTCAAAAATGCGTTTCCCAATAAGATCATATCGGGATACTTTATGCACTAAAAAAGCATTTACCAAGTGTTGTATATAGGTCTGAACCTGATTGGGCGCCATATTGATCCGTTGTGATTTTAAAAAATCACTTATTTTTTTTGCAGAAAATATACTTCCTGTATTCCCTGCCAAAAACAAAACCAATTGCTCCAAAAATGGCACATTGCGCACAGCATATCTATTGATAATGTCACGGTATACGATGGTGCTGTAAATATTTTTTAAATATTCAAAAACAATGGCATCTTCTAAAGGCAAGTGTTTTAAATAAGGAAGTCCACCGTATTTAAGGTATTTGTCTAAACTGGAAGAACTATCGGTTAGCGCATGAAAATTTAAAAATTCGTTATAAGAAAGGCTATACACCACAATTTCAATATACCTGCCGCTTAAATGGCCTGCAATATCGCCCGATAACAGGTTTGCATTGCTGCCCGTGCAATACAAATCCAAATCTTCCTGCAACAATAAGGACCGCAAAGCAGCTTCAAATTGAAGAATATCCTGAATCTCATCTATAAAAACATAAGTTTTGCCTTTTTTTGATTTGTTTGCCAACACATACTCCTGCAAATCGGTTGCTGTTTGTATAAAAGAAAAATCCAAATCTTCTTTATTGATGTATAATATAACAGCATTCTTATCTTGTTCCCGTAAAAGCGCCATCAACTGAAAAAGCAAATAACTCTTTCCTACCCTGCGCTGGCCAGTAAATACTTTGATGATGTTTTTACCCATAAAAGGTGCAACCCGGTTCAGATAATGCGTTCTTTTTTGAAGATCTTTTGGTAATTTAAATATCATTTATTATAGATACGTTTATAATTTTTATCAAATATAGTAATTATTATAAATACGTTTATAACTTTTGTTAATATTTTTTTTGTGAGACGGGTTTTCGCTTCCTGTTTTTCACTCGAATCAGGGATTAGGGATTAGGGATTAGGGATTAGTTGTTGGTTGTTCCCTTCGACTCCGCTCAGGGTAAAGGTTGTTGGTTGTTCCCTTCGACTCCGCTCAGGGTAAAGGTTGTTGGTTGTTGGTTGTCTGTTTTTGGCCTTGCTGTCAAGGGAATTTTGAATGTTGAATTTTGAATGTTGAATTGTCTTGTGGTCAAATTTAATTCAAAATTTAGACATATTATAATATAACGATTTTAAATTCCCCCTTCGGGGGTTAGGGGGCTTTACCCAGACCGCCTTTGCCCCGCTTCACCTACCACGAGGCTCTTTGGGTTGCTCCTTCGGCCTACGCGAAAAATTTCAATATTTTACAACGAACCTGCCTGCCGGCAGGCAGGAAAACTCATATGACGGTTTCTTTTTGATTTAGTTTCAAATAATATATGAACTTATTTTTTACTTTTTATCCTATCCCCATACCTTTCCCTCCCGATAACTATCGGGAGAAAGGGGGTTTGTTTTGAATATTTAAGTAAAATATTTTTACTTTCAGCTTTCACCTTTGAACTTTCACCTTCCACCTTTGAGCTTTCACCTTTGAGCTTTCACCTTTGAGCTTTGAGCTTTGAACTGTCAATGCTCCATTTCTAAAAAAATTGCCAAACCGCATACCATCACTGATTCCTTAATTGGGTATGAATCTGCAATAGGTGCAATAATATATGTTTTTTGAGGTTTGATGTCTTCCAATGCTCTCCAAAAACCTTTTGTAGGTTTGGGTGCTGCGCTTGCCTTACATTCAATGGCAATTCTTTGGTTCCCTTTTTCCAAAATTAAATCCAATTCATCGCCGGCAGCAGTTTTATAAAAAAAATAATTCCAATCCGGCATATTCACTATAATGTTTTCTATCACCATTCCTTCCCATGAAACGCCAAAAACAGGGTTTCCTAACAAATCATTGTAGCTATTTATCGCTAACAGGGTATGAAGCAAACCAGCATCACGCACAAATACTTTAGGTGATTTAACCAACCGTTTCTTTACATTGCCTTCGTAGGGCATGATGGTTCTTAAAATAAAGGTTTGCTCTAAAAGATCAATATAGCGCCTAATTGTTGGGTGTGTCAATCCTAAAGATTCACCTAATTTTGAGGCATTGAGTAATTGTCCCTGCAGGTGCGCACACATGATCAAAAATCTTTTAAGTTGCAGCGCCGGTATTTGAAACCCCAATTGGGGAATATCCCTTTCAATAAAGGTTTTAATGAAATTTTCTCTCCAAATTTTACTGTAATCCTCTTCTTCTGCCAAATAACTATCTGGAAATCCACCTCTCAACCAAAATTTATTTAAGGAAAAATCATCTCTCTTGTTCACTTCATTTATGGCAAAAGGAGCCAAATAAATCATTCCTATCCTGCCTGCCAAGGACTCTGATGTTTGCTGAATTAAATCTCTTGATGCAGAACCCAATAATATAAATTTCCCGTTTCTTCGGTTGTTGTCAATCACACTTCTTAAAATTGAAAACAATTTTGGAACCAATTGAATTTCATCCATACAAATGATTTTATCTTCATTTGACTGAAAAAACAACATTGGTTCAGAAAGTTTATTCAGATCTCCATCATTTTGTAAATCCAGATATATGGAATTGGACCAATTTTTAGCAAGATTTTTAACCAAAGTAGATTTTCCGCATTGCCTTGGCCCCAGTATCGCAACCACCGGAAACACACTAAGATATTGATTGACCTTTTTTTCTATAGTTCTTTGAATAAAATCGTGCATATTGTAAATGTTATTTTCAATTTGCAGTAAAATTAAGTAACTAATTGATTATATGCAAAATAAAAGGCTTTTAAATTGGCGTTAATGTTTATCTTGCAGTCGTGCGGTCTTGCGGTCAAGGGAATTTTGAACCAGCCTGCGGCCGGCAGGTGTTGAATTGTCTTGTGGTCAAATTTAATTCAAAATTTTGGCTTTAGACCTACCTCCGGCAGGCAAGCTTTCAGCTTTTAACTTTTTTAAGTATTTGGTAGTCGGTTATTGGTAGTCGGTTATCAAAACTATATTAATTACCCGAAACAGTTTTTGTCTTTTTCATCTAAATCATTATGATTTTTTTCTCGCCCATGTCACCCTGAGCACTTCGACTGTCGCTCAGTGCAGGCATTTTGTCGAAGGGAGGGTTGGGGTAAAAGAAAAAAAATTAGTTGCCACTTTGAGCCTGCCTGCCGGCAGGCAGGCTTTCAGCTTTAAACTTTAAACTTTCTTGGTCTTGCGGTCAAGGGAATTTTGAACCAGCCTGCGGCCCAATGTCATTAAGTTAAGGAAATATTTGTCATTCCGACAAAGGAGGAATCGCAACAAATGAGCACGTATGATGGGATTCCTCGTACCTCGGAAGGACAAAAATAATGCTTAAATGTCTTAACTTAATGACATTGGCCTGCGGCCGGCAGGTGTTGAATTTTGAACCAGCCTGCGGCCGGCAGGTGTTGAATTGTCTTGTGGTCAAATTTAATTCAAAATTTAGACATATAATAATATAACTATTTTAAATTACCTGATTGGTATTGACCGAATATGATAGATCATTATTTGAAATCAATTTTCTCCCCAGCCGGCAGGCAGGCAAGCTTTAGGGTCGGGGGGAAAAAATTGATTTTTGTAAATTCATATTTTGGCTTTTCTTTGCACTCCAATTTACCCATAGCTGTCGCTCTGTCCCGCAATGATGTTTTTTTATTATTCGTCATTTCAAATCTTTTTAAAATTTAATTTATCGATTATATTTGTCCTACCAAGTGTCAGAAGCATCATATAATGAGCTTTGTTGATGGGATTTCTCCAATCATTGGAAGGGCTAAACCATATTGGGCTTTATTGAAAAAAAATCATTTTTACATTAATAATTAAAGTTTAAATTGCTATTTTTGAGCATAAATGATTTGATATGAATATTCAAGCGGATAAAATACAATTGGCTAAAATGCTTTTGGATACAGAGAATCCGAAAATAATTGAATCCATTAAAAAGATTTTCAAAAAAGAGAAAATTTCTGATTTTTGGGACGAACTATCATTGCAGCAAAAAAAAGAAATTGAAAATGCTTCTTTAGAAATAGAAAATGGAGAAGTGACAGATTATGAATCTTTTATGCATAAACATAGATAGTTGAGCAGAAAAGTCATTATTTCAAAAACGGCTGAAAAAAAATTAGCATTGCTTTTAGGTTATCTAATAGAAAATTGGTCTGTTACTGTTAAAAAAAAATTATTGAAAAATTAGATTCATCGATTTCCACTATCCTAATTCACCCAAATATATTTCCGGAATCTAAAAAAGGAAAGGGACTGAGAAAATGTGTCATTACAAAACAAACAACTTTATACTATAGATATAATTCTAAACAAATTAATGTTGTGACAATATTTGATACAAGGCAGCACCCGAAAAAAATAAAAAGAGAAATCTTATAAAAACGAAAGCCCCCATGAGTTGACGGCTCCGCCTCTATGCTTGAACGGGGTTCGGCTGCCAAGCTTACCTCCTGACAAGCAGGAAAACTCATATGACGGTTCTTTTTTGATTTATGTTCTAATTGTGAAGAACTTATTTTTTACTTTTTATCCTATCCCCAGCCCCTACCGCGGCAGGTAAACTTTCCCTCCCGATAACTATCGGGAGAAAGGGGGTTAGATTTGGGAATTATAACATTTAACCTATAACATTTAACTTTCACCTTTGAGCTTTGAGCTTTGAGCTTTTAACTTTCAGCTTTGAGCTTTGAGCTTTAAACTATATTTATCACAAGTCATTTGCCAATTTCAAAAAGTTCTCTGGATTCATGATTCCAATTTGGCTTTTTTTATAATCTTTGGTATTTCTTGTGATGATGATATCAATTTCTCCGTTTAATTCTGCTGAATAATTTTGCAGCGCATCTTCAAAGTCTTTAAATTCTGAATTTAATGCCACAATGATTGCATTTTTGTCAATCACAAGGACTTCTAATATCGTAATCAGTATTTTTAATTTTTGGATTACTTTTTCTTGTTTTGCTTTTTGACTTAACAAATAATAGACATTACTAACAATGACGGGTGTTACAAACCCAATGATGTCTTTTTTTTCACATAAAGACAGTATTTTTGCAGCATTTTCGGAAAATGGCTCTCTATCAAAAAAGAAATCAAGAATTACATCGGTATCTATTAAAATATGCTTCATCCTCTTATAAATATTTTTCAGACAGCTTTTTGGCCAATTCTTGTTTATAATCAAAATCCTGGTCTGAATGAAAAGTACTTTTTAAAGATTTAACAATGGGTGTCAATTCAATGTTGTTTTCACTTTGCTCTTTTACCAATACCTTTAAATAATTTTCAATAATGCTTGATAAGCTTTTTTCCTTATTTTTAGCATATTTTTTTGCTTTTTCAATAACCGAATCATCAATTGTCAAAGTTAATTTAGTGCTCATCTTTTTAATTTTTATGATACAAATATAAATAAAAAAATAATTATACGTGTTAATTATTTTATAAATATACGTGTCTTTAGTTATCAGTTATTAGTTGTCGGTTATTCCCTTCGACCCGATAGCTATCGAGTCCGCTCAGGGTAAAGGTTTTTGGTTGTTGGTTGTTGACCTTGCTGTCAAGGGAATTTTGAACCAGCCTGCGGCCGGCAGGTGTTGAATTGTCTTGTGGTCAAATTTAATTCAAAATTTAGACATATAATAATATAACTATTTTAACTTCCGTCTTCGGTCTTCGGTCTTCAGACTTTGAGCCTTTGAACTTTCAGCTTTCACCTTTCAGCTTTCACCTTTCACCTTTAAACTTTTAACTTTTAACTTTGAGCTTTGAGCTTTGAGCCTGCCTGCCGGCGAGGCAGGGGTTAGGGGGCTTTCTTCTTCAACTTTTTTATGGATGCCTGAGATTCAAACAACAATCTTTTGTATATTTGATAAAAGTTTGAAATGACCACAAAAGCCAACATATTAAAAACCCTTAAATCAAATAAGGCCAAACTTTCTGAATTTGGAATTAGAAATGTTGGTTTATTTGGCTCCTATGTCCGTAATGAACAGACCGGAATTAGTGATATTGATATTTTAATCGATTTTGAACCCGAAAAAGAAAATTTTGACAACTTTATGGCCGTTTACGATTTATTTGAAAAAGTATTTAAAAATGAAAAAATTGAAGTCGTTACCATCAATGGTTTGAGTCCCTATATTGGACCAGCCATTTTAAATGAAGTGCAATATGTCTAAAGATCCAAAAGAATATTTAAGACATATTCTAGATGAGTGTTCCTACCTTATTACTGTTAGTAAAAATTTAGAATTTGATACTTTCATAGAAAATGAAACCCTAAAAAGGGCTGTTATAAGAAGTTTAGAAATTATTGGGGAAGCAACAAAGAAAATTCCGCCCGACTTTAAAATAAAAAGGCAATTGATACCCTGGAAAAATATGGCTGGAATGCGTGACCGGTTAATCCATGATTATATGGGCGTAAATTATGCCATTGTTTGGGACGTTATTATAAATAAAATTCCAGATTTACATAAACAAATTTCAGTTGTTCTTAGAAAAGAATAAAATTTTCAGCCTACCCAAAGCTGAATCCAAAAAGTTTGAATTTTAATTTTTTTTTACCCATCAGCATCATTTTATTTCCAAGTGCATGAGGCATCGCATCATGTGAGTAGCGTGTTGGGATTTTAAAAACGTTTCAGGTTTCAGGTTCAAAGTTTTCTTCCAATCCGAATCATTTGTCATGCCGAGGCATGAGGCATCGCATTATGTGAGTAGCGTGATGAGATTCCTCCTGTCGTCGGAAGGACAAATTAACTTTAAATAACATGCATGCTACGAAGTCAGTCCCGATTGCTATCAAGATTTCAGAACGGACGCAAACACCACAACATATTTTTTTAAAGAATGCTATTTTTCATATCTTGCCGATTATCCCAAAAAGAAAGTATTTCGATTTTGTCATTATTAATCTCATAAAATATTAAATAATCTTTCATAGGGATTACTCTTGTTCTTTTATTAGAAGTTAATCGACCAATAAATTCACTTTTAGAAAGCATTTTAGTCAAATCTTCAACTTCTGATAATATTTTTAGACTGTAAATAGTGCTTCCGTTTCTTTTGTTAAAATATTCCAGCGTAATTTTTAATTCCTTCTTTGCGCGGAGTGACCAAATTATTTTTTTTCTAACCATGCGCTCATTTCTGATATTACATCATTATTATCAGCATAATTTCCGTTCTTTATTTCATCACGTCCTTTTTCAATTGATTTAGATTGCTCATAGGTAAGTTGAAATAAAGCTTGTTCGCTAGCGTCAAAAATTGTTTGCAATGCTCTTAAAAAGCTTAAATCCTTAGAGTCTTTAATCCTTGAAATTAGATTTTTTTTTATTTGTGAAGCCGTATCCATTCTTTACTTTTTTATGCGTTTAATCAAAAATAATACTTTTCTTTAAAATTTCAATATTTCTAAGTGTCTTTTTAATTTTTTAGCTACGGAATCATTTGTTATGCCTAGGCACGAGGCATTTCCTATAACCTCCCGTACTAAAACGGAACAGGCTTTTCCTTCCCGATCTATCGGGATCGCAGAGCTGGGTTTTAGTTTGAAAACGTTTCAGGTTTCAGGTTCCAAATTATCTTCCAATCCGAATCATTTGTCATGCCGAGGCACGAGGCATCGCATTATGTGAGTAGGGTGATGAGATTCCTCCTGTCGTCGGAAGGACAAATTAACTTGAAATGATATGCATTTGCTGCGAAGTTAGTCCCGATTGCTCTATCGGGATCGCAGAGCTGGTTTTAAAAACGTTTCAGGGATCAAGTTTTATTCTTAAAACGGAATTATTTGTCATGCCGAGGCACGAGGCATCGCATTATGTGAGTAGCGTGATGAGATTCATCCTATCGTCGGAAGGACAAATTAACTTTAAATGATATGCATTTGCTACGAAGTCAGTCCCGATTGCTATCGGGATTGCAGAGCTGGGTTTTCACCTTTCACCTTTCAGCTTTGATCTTTCAGCCTGCCTCCGGCAGATAAACTTTCACCTTTAAGCTTTAAACTTTCTTGGACTTGCTGTCAAGGGAATTTTGAATGTTGAATTGTCTTGTGGTCAAATTTAATTCAAAATTTAGACATATAATAATATAACTATTTTAACTTCCGTCTTCCGTCTTCGGTCTTCAGACTTTGAACTTTCAGCTTTGATCTTTCAGCTTTCAGCTTTCAGCTTTAAGCTTTCAGCCTGCCTCAGGCAGATAAACTTTCAGCTTTAAACTTTCACCTTTCAGCTTTTAACTTTTTTATTCCACCATCGGGCCTGCCTGCCGGAGAAGCATGGGTTAGGGGGCCTTTCTTCACCCTCTTCAAAATCAATAAATTAACAGGATTAATTCCCAATCCACTTACGTTTTTTTGCGAAAACCTAACAACTTCATCATAATATAAAGGAATTACAACGGCAGACTCCATAATTAAACTGTCCATTTTTTGATACAAAACATATCGTTTTGGATTGTCGGTGGTTTGAATCGCCTTTTCATAAAGGGCATCAAATTCTTTTGAACTGTAATGCGTGTAATTTGGACCATTTGGCGCGAAATTTTTACTGTGAAATATAAAAAGGTAATTTTCAGCATCCGGATAATCCGCCACCCAACTGCCTCTAAATATGCTCAATTTTCCGTTTACTTTTGTTTGTCGCAACGTTGAAGGCGGCATCACATCAATATTCACTTTCAGCCCTGCCCGCTCCAATTCACGCTGAATATACTCACACAGATCTAAATATTGGCTGTTGGTGCTAATGGTAATTGTCGGATTTAAATTTCCAGTTTCCGCTATGTACGATTGCACCAATTCCTTCGCTTTTTCCGGCTGATAGGTATAACCTTCCATATTGTTGAATGATGGCATTCCTTTAGGAATGAAACCATTTATTGCGGGTGTACCAATGCCGTTTCGCAAATATTTAATCATTTTTACGCGATCAAAACCATAATTGATTGCTTTCCTTATTTTTATGGAATTCACTTCTTTCTCAGCTGCATCAACATAAACACCTAAATATTCGGTATTCAAATATGGTCCGGAAACCATATCAATCTGATTTTTGTAATGCTCCTTAAGCTGCCCATCTGAAGTCAATAAATCATCTTTATAAGAAGCATCAATACTGCTCATAAAATCGATATTTCCCTGAATAAATTGCAAAAATTCACTCTGTTTGTCGGGTAAAAAAGTGATGGCAACCGCTTCCAAATAAGGCAATTGAATGCCATTTTCATCTTTTTCATGATAATCCTTATTTTTACGGAAAACCAATTTGGTGTTTTCAACCCACAATTTAAATTGGAAAGGCCCAGTTCCTATTGGATTTGCCCTAAACGTATTACCAAAGTACGCCATGGCTTCAAAAGGAATAACCGAACAATATTTCATGCTCAACAAACTTAAAAATGGCGGAAAAGGTTGTTTTAATTGGATGACAAAAGTGCTGTCGTTTTTTGCTTCAAATTTATCAACAAAATCCAACACCCATTTTCCGGAGGAAGCCACTTTTGGGTCCAGCAAACGATTTAAGCTGTATTCAAAATCACTTGCTATTACTGATCTTGTGGAATCTTTGCCAAACAAAATATGTTTGTGAAATTTTATATCCTTTTTTAAATTGAATGAATACATTTTCCCATCCTCAGAAATGGTCCAGGAATGGGCAATATCAGGTTGCACATTTAAACTGTCGTCTAATTGCACCAATCCGTTAAATAATTGGTTTACAGCCCAAATAGTTTGTAAATCTTTTGAAAATGCCGGATCTAATGTGGTAATATTTGCGTGTTCATTATATCTAAAAACCGAATTTTCATCTTGTTCTTTATTTTTTGTTGAACACGAAACCAGCAACCAGCAACCAAAAACCAACAACCAAAAACTATTTCTCAAATCCATACTCATGTTCCACTTTACAAATTCTGACTTTAAACGATTTATACCATATACTTCTGCCCTTTTCTCTAGCTTCTGTATGCTCAGCATGCAATTTCCATTTTTTTATGGCTTCCAAACTTTCCCAATAACTCACGGTAATTCCCAGTTCATTTCTTGCCGATTCAACACCTAAAAAGCCTTCTTGTTTTCCGGCCAAATCAATCATTTTATCGGCCATTTCAGCATATTCTAAATCGTCTTCAGTTCTCATTGAAGTAAAAACTACGGCGTAATACGGTGGTTTTGGCGTTTTCGCAATCATTGTCATAAAAATATAATTCAGTACTTTTGCATCCGATAAATGTACAAGAATGAGCGCACAAAAAAAAGTCGCATTTTACACATTGGGGTGTAAACTTAATTTTTCTGAAACTTCCACCATTGCCAGAAGCTTTCAAGATGAAGGTTTTGAACGTGTGGAATTTGAGGAAGTGGCTGATATTTACGTAATTAACACTTGTTCTGTAACTGACAATGCCGATAAAAGATTTAAATCCATCGTTAAATCTGCTTTAAAATTAAATGAAAAAGCTTTTTTAATTGCCATTGGCTGTTATGCCCAGCTAAAACCTGAGGAATTGGCTGCCGTTGATGGCGTTGATTTGGTTTTGGGCGCCACAGAAAAATTCAAAGTCACCGATTATATCCACAATCTTTCTAAAAATGACATGGGCGAAGTGCATTCCTGTGAAATTGAAGATGCCAATTTTTATGTGGGTTCCTACTCTTTTGGCGACAGAACGCGTGCTTTTTTAAAAGTTCAGGACGGCTGCGATTATAAATGCACTTACTGCACCATTCCGCTGGCAAGAGGAATTTCCCGAAGCGATACTTTGGAAAACGTGTTGGAAAATGCCCGGAAAATTTCAGAAAAAGGAATTAAGGAAATTGTACTAACCGGCGTAAACATAGGAGATTACGGAAAAGGGGAACTTGGAAACAAAAAACATGAGCACACTTTTCTCGACTTGGTGAAAGCATTGGATACTGTTGACGGCATTCATCGTTTCAGAATTTCTTCCATAGAGCCCAATTTGCTTCAGCAAGAAACCATCAATTTTGTGGCCGAATCCAGGAGTTTTGTGCCACATTTTCATATTCCGCTGCAAAGCGGTAGCGATATTTTGCTCAAATTAATGAAACGCCGTTATTTAAAGGAAACTTATACCAACCGCGTTGAAGCCATCAAAAATAAAATGCCAAATGCGTGTATTGGGGTTGATGTTATTGTCGGATTTCCCGGGGAAACTGATGAATTGTTTTTGGAAACCTACAACTATTTAAACGAATTGGATATTTCGTATTTGCACGTGTTCACGTATTCGGAAAGGCCAAATACCGAAGCTGTTGAAATGGAAGGTGTTGTGCCACAGAATGTTCGCAACAAACGAAGCAAAATGCTTAGGGGCTTGTCGGTTAAAAAACGCAGGGCTTTTTATGAAAGCCAGTTAGGGAAAAATTTCATTGTTTTATTTGAGAGTGAAAACAAAGACGGTTATATTTACGGATTTACGGAAAATTACGTGAAAGTAAAAACGCCTTGGAACCCGGAATTGGTAAATACGCTTCACGAAATTAAATTAACCGAAATTAATGAAGATGGCATTGTGCGTTTTAACTGGCTAAAACGACCTGCTTTTAGCAACTAAATTTATATCAAAAAACAAAAAAAGACCGCTCCGCTAAGAGAAAATAGAAAAGAGACTTCTAGCTAAAAATAAAACAACAAGTTGATTATAAAATAAATTAAATCTAGCAGATATCAAAATTTTAAAATACTAAGTCAAGAAATTAAAATAGATTGCAAGGCTTTCAAATGAATAGCAAAATCTTTATTTAAAATACAATGTTGTCTGATAAAAATCCATTACGTTTAATAAATCTCAATATAAATGGGACTTGTTTTTAATAAAAATATATTTTTTAAAATCAGGTCGTCCCGATGGGACTTAAAACAGATCCGTAGTAGCGAAATGTTTGTAGAATATTCAAATAAGTCAGGTTTAAAGCCCCATCGGGGCGACCTGTTTGTTTTGGAAAATTTAACCGGACAATAATGTTTAAAAAAATATCAAAAAATAAAAATTGTGAGTGATTTATATCCTTTCGCCTTATTGGTTTTTACCTCGTTTTTTACCCTGATAAATCCGTTAGGCACCATGCCGATATTTATGTCGATGACTGCCACTTTGAGCAAACAGCGCCGCAAACAAACTGCTAAGAAAGCAACTTTGGTGGCCTTTTTTACCATTATTGCCTTTGCTTTTTCGGGCCAGATTTTATTTAAATTCTTCGGAATTTCAGTTAACAGTTTCAGAATTGTTGGGGGCGTTATTTTCTTTACGATGGGTTGGGATATGCTGCAGGCAAGATTGGGCAGTTTTAAACATACAGACGATGAAGACAAAATTGATGCCTATGTAGAGGATATTTCCATTACACCGCTGGCAATTCCAATGATTTGCGGACCCGGAGCAATCACCAATGCCATTATTTTAATGGAAGACGCCAATACTGTTTCCCTAAAAATAGTTTTAATTACCACTGTAGCTTTCATCTTATTTTTAACTTACGCCATTCTAGTTGGGGCAAGCAAAATCACTGAAAAAATTGGCAAAACCGGAAATAAAGTGATGATGCGTTTAATGGGATTGATTGTGATGGTAATTGCTGTTGAATTTTTCTTCAGCGGATTAAAACCAATCATTTTAGACATCCTAAACAGCTAATGGAAACTAAAAAAACACCTATTTATTTTGTGCCCGGCTTGGCGGCAAGTCCGGAAATATTTGAATTTTTACATTTTCCTGATGAATTTGAACTTCATTTTTTGGAATGGCTAATTCCATTGTCGGCCCATGAATCCATTGAAGCCTACGCCAAGCGAATGTCTGAATTGGTATTAGAAGAAAATCCAGTTTTAATAGGGGTTTCTTTCGGCGGAATTATGGTCCAGGAAATGAGCAAACACCTTCAGCCTAAAAAGACCATCATCATTTCAAGCGTAAAAAGTCGGAGCGAATTGTCGAAAGCCTTAAAATTCATTCAAAAAACAAAAATCTATGAATTATTTCCCTCAAAAATCGTTGAAAATATAGAAATGTTTTCATTTTTTGCCTTTGGGAATACTTCCAAAACACGACTAATATTATACAAAAAATACTTTTCCGTTAGGGACAGAAAGTACTTAAACTGGTCTATTTACAATGTATTGCATTGGCAACAAACCAAACCTTTAGAAAATATACTTCACATTCACGGTACTGCCGATGCAATTTTTTCGTTTGAATATATAAATGGTTGTATTCCGATTGAAAAAGGCACGCATATTATGATTATCAACAGGGCAAAAACAATCAGTAAAATTATTATAGATTCCCTTAAATAAAATGTTAAAATGAACATGTGAAAAGTGTTCCCAACAAATAAATTTGTATTTTGCCCCTTTACAAACCCTTAAAATAAAAAACAACATGGACAAGTCAATTAAAATTTTAGGATTAATTGCGGTGATAATGATAAGTTCATTGCTAATTTTTGCAGCCAAAAAATCTGATTCAAAAAACAACAATTACCTTAAAGAAGGTGATAAAAACACCAGTGAAACCTACGAGATCAAGGCACTGAAAATTCCTGAAAAACTAGACTTTGCAGGAGAACGCGTGCCTACTGAAAATGATGACATAAAAGAGCGACTGGACCGGGAATTGTTGGTAAATACCTATTGGCACTCCAATACGATGCTGCTTTTTAAAAGAGCCCATAAATTTTTCCCGATGATGGAACCTATTTTGAAGAAAAATGGCATTCCTAACGATTTTAAATATTTAGCCGTTATTGAAAGTGGACTCTTAAATGTATCTTCTCCTGCCGGAGCCAAAGGTTTTTGGCAAATATTGGAAGGCACCGCCAAAGAAGGCGGATTGGAAGTTAGCACTAATGTTGATGAACGCTACCATGTGGAAAAATCGACACAGGCGGCCTGCGATTATTTAAAATCAGCCAAAGCGCGTTTTGGAAACTGGACCTTGGCTGCAGCAGCATACAATGCCGGAAACAGAGGCGTTTCAAGTAAAATGGAGGCACAAAAAATGAGCAGCTATTACGATTTGCTTTTGGGAGATGAAACGGAACGTTACATTCTAAGAATCGTTGCCGTTAAAGAAATCATGTCAAATCCAGAAAAATACGGATATGCATTTGACCAAGAAGATTTATATACGACAACACCCACCAAAATTGTAGAAGTCAGCGCACCGATTACCGATTTGGCCCAGTATGCGATCGATTTAGGCATCAATTACAAAATCCTGAAACTACACAATCCGTGGTTGCGTGAAAATACGTTGGAGAATAAAACCGGAAAGACCTATCAAATTAAAATTCCAGTTGAAACAAAATAAAGCACGCTTATAAATCTTAAAACAAAAAAAAACGATCAATAGCGAACCTGCCAGCCGGCAGGCAGTCAGCTGCTGTTGCCGATAAAAAATAAAATTTAAATAAATGAAAATGACTGTAACTACAATTCTCATTTTAATCATTATTGGGCTGTCTGCCGGAATTTTAAGCGGATTGGTAGGCGTTGGCGGCGGTATCCTCATGGTTCCATTATTTGTGTTTTTCTTAGGTTTAACGCAACACAATGCGCAAGGTTTAAGCCTGGCCGTTATGTTGCCTCCAGTCACATTTCTGGCGGTTTACAATTATCATACCGCTGGCACCGGCGGCAATATTGATTGGCGAATAGCGCTTACCGTTTCTTTGCTCTTTGCAATTGGCGGTTTTATAGGTTCAAAAATTGCCTTGCAAATTGACCAGCGGATGCTTCGGAAAATATTTGGCGTATTTATGTTATTTGTTGCCGTAAAATTAATTTTTACCAAGTAAGGCCAATGGCGCCTATTTTATTTTCGAGGCCAAATAATAAGGAAGTACAGCAATATAATGCTGAAATTATTTTGGGCCTTACCGCTGAAAAAGCGGTCGTGCTTTTCACTTCAATCTTTTTTACTTCGCCGAAGGGCGAATCAAAAAAGGATGTGTTTACCCTGAGCGCAGCCGAAGGGTTGCAATCACTAAGGCAATTTTCTGCCAAAAACAATTTTAATTAAGCTTTTATAAATACCGTAATTTTTAGAATTTAGCCATTTTTATTAATTTTTATTTCAAAAACAAGTACATTTGCAGCTATGGGACTAAATAACAACGACATTTTTAAAAAACTTCGCGTAGCGCATAAATTGCGTGATGAGGATATTGTGAATATATGTAAACTGGTTGATTTTGACATCACAAAAAGTGAATTGGGCGCTTTTTTCAGAAATGAAGACCACGAAAAATATAAAGAAGTTGGTGATCAAATTTTGCGCAATTTCTTAAACGGATTGATCATTCATTTAAGAGGCCCAATGCCGAAAAAAGAACCGGGAACTACACCCAAAAAGAAATACGACTAATTAACGTTGTTAAAAATTAATGATGCTGTTGAAATATGTGAAGCATAACAAACAAGATGCTATCAACAAAAAGATTTCTTTGCTTCATTAAACTCGTCCACAATTTCTTTTACAATTTCAGCAGCCGGTTTTATTTCGTGTATCAATCCGGCAATTTGCCCGATTTCCAATTCGCCATCGTCCAAATCACCTTCAAACATGCCTTTTTTGGCTCTTGATCTTCCTAATTTTTCCTTTAATTGTTCGGCAGTCGGACATTGTTTGTAAAGATCCTGCAACTCATTAAAAAATTTATTTTTTATCAGCCTAACCGGCGCCAATTCTTTTAAAGTCAGCAAGGTATCGCCATCTTGGGTATTCACCACTTTTTCCTTAAAATTTATATGGGCAGAAGATTCATTGCTCGCCACAAAACGGCTTCCAATCTGAACGCCGTCGGCGCCCAACACCATCGCCGCCAGCATGCCTCTTCCGGTTGCTATGCCGCCTGCGGCGATTAAAGGAATTTTAAGTTTTTCCTTAACCATAGGAATCAACGTAAAAGTGGTGGTTTCTTCGCGTCCGTTATGTCCGCCCGCCTCAAAACCTTCCGCAACCACGGCATCCACGCCCGCCAATTCCGACTTCAATGCAAAAGCTACGCTGCTCACCACGTGTACCACCGTAATCCCTTTTTCCTTTAAAAATGACGTCCAGGTTTTCGGATTTCCAGCGGAAGTAAATACAATTTTTACGCCTTCTTCCACAATTATTTGCATAATTTCCTCAATGTTTGGATACAACATCGGCACATTCACGCCAAAAGGTTTTTGGGTGGCTTTTTTGCATTTTTGAATGTGCTCACGCAATACATCAGGATACATAGAACCTGCGCCAATTAATCCCAATCCGCCTGCATTGCTCACTGCGGAAGCCAATCTCCAGCCGCTGTTCCAAACCATTCCGGCCTGAATTATTGGATACTTGATATTGAACAATTTGGTGATGCTATTTTCCATTTAATTTTTTATGATTTTAATCGTTTTTATTTTATGGTCGAATTTCAATTGCACAAAATACAAACCTTGCGCTAAATTCGATATATCTGTTACAGGATTCAATTTGGTGATATTTTCTGAATGTAAATTTTTCCCCAATACATCAAAAACAACCAATTCCATTGCTGTCACCTGATTCGGAAATTTGAATTTTAATTCGGTGATAGCCGGATTTGGATACGCCACAACTTCCAAAATTTCTTCCGATTCTTCCAAATTCAGCAGGTCAAAAACAGTTTCAAAATTGGGAATTCCGTAACCTTCCTGTGCGGTTGGATTGGCGTATAAATGCGCCGATTCTTTTACCATCTGAATAATTTCTGCATTGGTTTTACTTGGAAAAGCCTGCCACAAGCACGCAATAACACCTGTTAATACCGGTGATGAAAAAGAAGTTCCGTTTGAAGTGGCGATTGCGCCCAAGGAATTGATGATGTAAACTCCTGCACCTTGCGCGCAAACATCGGGCTTTACGCGATTGTCGAAAGTTGGTCCGTAAGAACTAAAACTGGCAATAACACCTGTTGCATTTACGGCGCCAATGCTTAAAACCGAAGCAGCATCGGCCGGCGCACTGATATAATGCCAAGGAGCAATTCCTTCGTTCCCTGCCGAATTTACAACAATCATCCCGCGGGAAAAAGCAATTTCTGCGCCTCGGGAAATAAACGTTGTTTTTCCGTCCATATCCGCATAAACATAATTGTAATTGGGATTGTCGAAAGTGGTATAACCCAATGAAGTGTTGATAACGTCAACCCCCAAACTGTCTGCTTTTTCAGCGGCTTCCACCCACAAGCTTTCTTCCAATGGGGTTTCCCTTGTATCATCTTCAGAAATGAACAAATAGAATTTCGCGTCTGGTGCGGTTCCAACAAACTGATTGTCCAAATAACCGGCAATGGTCGACAAAACCGACATTCCGTGGGAACTGCCTGTATAAAAATTTGCACTTCTGTTCACAAAATCATAGCCGCCTAAAATTTGGTTGTTGTCACGAATCCTTTTAAAAGCGTCAAATTTATCGACATTGGGAAATCCGGCATCAATAATGGCTATTTGCATTCCTTGGCCTGAAAAGTTATTTTCATGAAGCACATCGCCTTTCAACATTTGAATTTGATTGGCGGTGTTTCCGTAGTTGAAGTTTGTTGCATTTAATTTATTTAGTTTTTGTGCCGTTTTTTCCTGCTTTCTGTTTTTTCCTGAAGCGTTTAAAGATTTATTGGCAAATTCAATTTTACCCACAAAATTGAGGTTTAATATTTTGTTGATATCTGTTTGGGTTCCTTGGATATGCAAAGCGTTTAGCCATTTCGATTTGGCTTTAACCGTAATTCCGGCGGTGTTTTTAATTTGTGAAATATAGGCAGCTTCCGCAGGAACATCTTTAAAATCAAGCGCAACGCTGTAACGTATTCTTCTGTCCAAAGCACGTTGCGACAACATTGTTGAAGGTGCAGCCATAAATGAAGTCTGACTTGGTTTGTCCTTAAAAAACACCCAGGCATCTTCCACTTGAGCTACCAAATTACTTAGCGAAAAGAAAAATAAGAGTATTAAAAACAGTTTTGTTCGCACAATAATAACAGGATGAAATTTAAAACCCGAAAATAGGCATTTTTATTGAAAAATTAAGTTTAACCATATTTTTAACAGTTCTCCTATTGAAAAAAAGGATATATTTCTTTGTGTAACTTAGTGGCTCTTTGTGCAACTTTGTGAAATAACTGTGGCACTAAGCTTCCCAAAGAAATCACAAAGACTCACAAAGTTTAAAGTTTACATACATTTAACGAAACGCCAAAAAAAAATTAAAAAATTATGATATTACGCCCGAACCCAACAATTCATCTTTTAGATACCAAGCTACAAACTGGCCTTCGGTAATGGCAGATTGTCTGTTTTTGAATTCCACGTACAAGCCATTTTCCACTTTATATAAGGTAGCTTCGTCCAACGGCTGACGGTATCGAATACGTGCCAAAACGGATAAATTTTCGCCATTTTTCAAAGCCAAATCGGGTCTGATCCAATGCAATTCTTCATTGGAAACAAACAAAACATTGCGGTACAAACCGGGATGTTCCTTGCCTTCTCCAGTATAAATTACATTTTCATTGACGTCGGTATCAATCACGAATAATGGTTCTATGGTTCCGCCTACAGCCAAACCTTTTCGTTGTCCTTTGGTGAAATAATGAGCGCCTTGGTGTTTAGCCACAATTTTTCCGTCGGAAATTTGATATTTATATTTTGTGGAGAAAAATGCCAATTCATCTTTTTTGGAAGCAAAAGTTGGAATTTCCCTGTTATAAATTTCAGAATTTTCAGGTATTTGAACGATTAGGCCTTCTTTTGGTTTTAGTTTTTGCTGCAAAAACTCTGGCAAACGCACTTTTCCGATAAAACACAGTCCTTGAGAATCTTTCTTTTCCGCAGTAATCAAATCCTGCTCGGCTGCTATTTTACGGACTTCAGGTTTTGTCAATTCGCCAATAGGAAATAAGGCTTTCGACAATTGCTCTTGCGACAGCTGGCATAAAAAGTAAGATTGGTCTTTATTTTTGTCCTTTCCGGCCAGCAATTTATAGACGGTTTCACCATTGACAATCTCAGCGCCTTTTCGGCAATAATGACCAGTGGCCACATAATCAGCTCCCAATTCCAAAGCAATTTTCAAAAAAGCGTCAAATTTTATTTCACGGTTGCACAACACATCCGGATTTGGCGTGCGCCCCAGTTCGTATTCTTTGAACATATAATCCACAATACGTTCCTTGTATTCCTCGCTTAAATCCACCACTTGAAACGGAATGCCTAATTTATCGGCCACCAACATCGCATCATTGCTGTCTTCTAACCACGGACATTCGTTGGAAATGGTTACAGAATCATCGTGCCAGTTTTTCATAAACAAGCCAATGACCTCATAACCCTGCTCCTTTAACAAATAGGCCGCCACACTGCTATCCACACCACCCGAAAGTCCGACAATTACGCGTTTCATCTGTTTAAATTTTATTTTTTAGCGGTAACAGCTGCTGTTCGCCATTAATCATTCCTTCTTGTATCAAAATTTGTTATGCTCGTTTCATTTTAACTAATTTTAGTTTGCAAAGATACAGATAAGTTTTTTGAGGGGAAAATTTATTTGGAAAGTTGAAAGTTCTGAGTCGGAAGACAGAAGACCGATACGGAAGCTTGCCTGCCGGAGGCGGGACCGAAGACCTTATTTTTATGGCTTAAAGTATGCACTTAGTTAAATTACACATCCCAAAATCAGTTAGATATTTTTAATTTCAAAACGGAATTTGAAAGCAAATTGGATCCCAATAATAGATGAGTAAAAATGGCAAAACTCCTTGATTGGGATAAGTTTGCGAAGATTTATGGAGAGAACTTCAGCGCGACAATGGGCGCTAAAGGCGTTGATGCCTGTGTTGTTATTGGGGCATTGATTATCAAGCATATAGAAGCAAAAGATAACAGAGGCACCATTGATGCCATCAAAGAAAATCCGTATATGCAATTTTTTCTCGGTTTTGACCATTTTAGCTCAGAACCGGTATTTGACCCAAGCCTTTTTGTGCACATTCGCAAACGTTTAGGAAATGCGGATTTTGACAGAATGAATCAAATTATCATCGCTAAAGCATTGAATTTAAGTCCACAAAAGAAGAGTTCTGATTTTAAAGACAATGATAAAGACGGTGAAAACACCTCTGATAAAATAAAAAACAAGGGAAAGTTGCAGTTGGATGCCACCGTTGCCGATGCACATATCAAGTTTACTACAGATTTGAGTTTGCTAAATGAAAGCAGGGAGAAATCGGAAGAGATCATAGATAAATTTTGCAAAGAGCTCAATGTGGCAAAACCGAGAACATATCACAGGGAAGCTCGAAAAAATTGGCTAAACCTCTCCAAAAGCAAGAAAAAAAGCAAGAAACAAATCCAAGTTGGCATCAAACAACAACTCAATTATCTGAAAAGAAATTTAAAACACATAGACAAATTACTTGATGGGCATCAATTATTGCTGAAGTGTTTGGACAAAAAACAATACAAATATTTACTGGTTATCAGAGATGTATACAGGCAGCAACTCGAAATGTTTCAAGAAAAAAAACATTCCATTACCAATAGGATTGTCAATATCCATCAGCCCCATATCCGCCCAATGGTTCGAGGCAAGCAGGGAAAAAATGTGGAGTTTGGCGCCAAACTAAATGCAAGTTTGCAAAATGGATATGCACGAATCGACCAATTAGATTTTGAAGCATTTAACGAAGGTGTTTGCATGGTTGAGCAAATCGAGAACTACAAAAAACGGCTAAGTTCTATTTATAACAGCATTTGCATATTCTATGATAAAAACCAAGTAAAAAGTTATAAAAAATCAATTCAAACAAAATTAGCATTTAACCGCAAAGCCCGCAAAGAAAATGCGCAAAGCCCGCAAAAAATACGTCATTTTAAAATTCTAAAATCGTAATTCAAAAATCGTAAATCATTTGCGTTAGGGATTGCAGTGAAAATCCTTTTTTGATTAGCCCTTTTGGTGAATCAAAAAAGATTGTAACGAAAAGCCCGACCCGCCAGCCTGCCTGCCGGCAGGCAGGCAGGCTGGCGGGGAACGCCCAAAATAACGCTATATAAATTGCTGTTCTTATTA
>JAUYUA010000089.1 GCA_030694935.1 Lutibacter sp.
CTAATATCCATGATAGCTCACTTAGGGAATCAAATCGTGATTATTGTACCTGGCAAATTCCAAAAGGAATTGCGCCCTTTTAAAATGATCAAAAAATATCGTTTCACTTAAAATGCACTTTTCATAGTGGACTCAATATTAAATATTAAAAGTTTTTTGTTGAAGACACCATAATAATCCAGATCAAATTCCCTTTCTCCCGATAGCTATCTGGAGGGAAAGTTTACCTGCCTGTGCGTGCTGGAGATTGGATTAAAATTATCCCCATCTAAAGCTCGCAAATACACAATTACAAGATTAAACGCATCAACAAATTAACAATTTTTAATCTACCCTAATTATTCTAGCGCCAATTGCCTGTAAACGTTCGTCAATATTTTGGTAACCTCGGTCTATTTGTTCAATATTTTGGATGGTGCTGGTGCCTTCTGCAGAAAGTGCTGCTATCAATAATGAAATTCCCGCTCTAATATCAGGTGAAGCCATGGTTGTGGCTTTTAAGCTCGATTCGTGGTTCATTCCAATTACAGTAGCTCTGTGCGGATCGCAAAGAATTACTTTAGCGCCCATATCAATCAATTTATCAACGAAGAACAAACGGCTCTCAAACATTTTTTGATGAATGAGCACGCTTCCTTTTGCCTGTGTGGCAACAACTAAAATAATGCTCAATAAATCGGGCGTAAAACCTGGCCAAGGCGCATCGGAAATCGTTAAAATTGAACCGTCAATATAATTTTGTATTTCGTAACTTTCTTGTTCCGGTATGAAAATATCATCGCCTCTTTTTTCTAAATTAATTCCGATTTTCTGAAAAACACGCGGTATCACGCCCAAATCGTTCCAACTCACATCTTTAATGGTAATGGAAGATCTTGTCATAGCCGCCATCCCTATCCAGCTGCCGATTTCAATCATATCAGGTAAAATGCGATGAGAACAACCTTTTAATTTTTTAACGCCTTTTATGTGCAATAGATTTGAGCCTATGCCTTCAATTTTTGCGCCCATACTGTTCAACATTTTACACAATTGCTGAATATAAGGTTCACAAGCGGCATTGTAAATTGAGGTAATTCCTTTGGCCATAACGGCCGCCATTACAATATTTGCGGTTCCGGTTACTGAAGCTTCATCCAACAACATATCGGTTCCGATAAGTTGTTTTGCTTCAACACCATAAAAACGCTCATCTTTATTGTATCTGAAAGTTGCTCCCAATTGTATGAAACCTTCAAAATGGGTGTCTAATCGGCGTCTGCCAATTTTATCGCCTCCCGGCCGTGGAATATATCCTTTTCCAAATCGTGCCAATAGCGGACCAACAATCATAATTGAACCGCGCAAAGAACTTCCTTCAACCTTGAATTTTTCTGATTCTAAGTATTCTAAATCTAGTTCATCTGCCTGAAAAGCGTATGTATCCGGACTCATTTTATCCACTTTTACACCCAATTCGCTTAAAATATAGATCAATTTGTTAACATCTCTAATATCGGGAATGTTGCTGATAGTCACTTTTTCAGGAGTCAGCAAAACTGCGCAAATTACTTGAAGCGCTTCATTTTTAGCACCTTGAGGCGTGATGCTTCCGCTTAATTTATGACCTCCTTCTATAACAAATGTTCCCATTATATTGGTTGATGAATTGGTTTATTGTTTCTTTTTCAATATCTTAACTTTTCCTGCCGGCTTTCTCTTCTTCATCAATTCTTTAACTTCCGACAAGGTTTCATTTTTACCTTCCAAATCAATTTTTCCTTTTGACAAATCGAGTAAATGATTGTAAATGATGTGATCATCCACCGTATCTTTATTCCAGTTTAAATAACATTTTTTCATGTGGTTGGCAATGGCAAAATACAATGCTTCTCGCGCTTCACCTTCTTCCCAAGTTAAGGCCACATCAATCATTGTTTGAATGTTATTGCCATAAAATCGGTATTTTGAATCATATTTTGGATAGGCCAAACTTTCTGGTTTTGCCGCCAATTCTTCTCTTTCTGGCTTTGGATAAGGTGATTCAGCTTCCAATTTAAAATCGGACATAATAAACAGCTGATCCCATAATTTGTGCTTAAAGTCGGGCACATCGCGCAAATGCGGCTGCAAATTCCCCATTACATCAACAATGGCTCTTGCCATTCTGTTGCGTTCTTCATCATCTTCAATGGCCACACAATTGTCTATTAATTTTTGGACGTGTCTGCCGTATTCCGGGATAATTAAATGGGGTCTTTCTGAATTGTATTCTAAATCAAATTCCATGAGTCTGTTCTTTCTATAATATTTTTTGCAAATTACAATATAAAAATTGGTTTTACAATGTGTATTTAGCCTATAATTACAAGCTTTGCGAATTGTAACAATAATTTTTTAACGCCATCTGAAACAAATCTTATCTCTGCTTTTTGGTTCGCACCAAAACCGTCTAAACTAATCACTTCGCCTTTTCCAAACTTTGCGTGTTCAACGATGGTTCCCACAATTATATTGTCGTCAAATAAATTTGCGGATGAAGCCATTGATGCATCCACTTTTTTAAAGTTTTTTGGACTTGACAATTCAATTGGAGGCTGCATTGGTTTTTTTACCGGCGCACGCTGAATCGGTTTTTTAAAACGGATTCTGTCTTGTGGAATGTCATCAAAAATATCTGAATCAATAAAAGAATTCTGTTTTGGAGGTGGCATTTTTGGCGTTAAATGTTCTAAAAAAACTTCGTCAATTTCTTCTAAAAACCTACTTGGCTCGCAATCCACCAATTTTCCCCAACGGTATCTTGTTTGCGCATAGGTTAAATACGCCTGTTTTTCTGCCCGGGTTAACGCAACATAAAATAAACGGCGTTCTTCTTCCAATTCACTTCGGGTATTCATACTCATTGCCGAAGGAAATAAATTTTCTTCCAAACCAACAATGTACACAAACGGAAATTCCAGCCCTTTTGCCAAATGGATTGTCATTAAGGAAACGCGAGGCGCATCATCTTTGTTTTTTGTGTCTAAATCTGTCGCCAAAGCCACATCTTCCAGGAAAAAAGCCAAAGAATCATCCGCTTCATTTTCTTTTTGTTCTTCAATAAAATCTTTTAATCCGTTTAATAATTCCTGGATATTTTCAACCCTGCTAACGCTTTCCGGAGTGCCTTCACTTTCCAGATCCTGAATTAACCGTGTTTTTTGCACCACAAATTCGGCTATCTCAAAGGCATTTTTAGTTTGCGATTCAATTTGAAAATGCTGCATCATCGTCACAAAATTCAACAATTTTGTTTTTATACCTGAATTTAAATTCAAATCAAAAGTGTTGAGATTCAGCAACAACTCAAAAATCGATATTTTATAATGATTGGCCGCTACAGCTAGTTTATCAAGAGTAGTATCTCCAATGCCGCGAGCCGGATAATTGATAATTCTTTTCAGCGCTTCTTCATCGGTTGGATTCACAAGCAACCGCAAATATGCCAAAGCATCTTTTATTTCTTTGCGTTGGTAAAACGACAATCCGCCATAAATTCTATAGGCAATATCTTTCTTCCGAAGTGCATCTTCCAAAGCACGTGATTGCGCATTGGTACGATACAAAATAGCAAAATCAGAATTTTTCATCTGCAAATTCATCGCATTGTCGAAAATTGAATTTGCGATAAACCGGCCTTCATCTGCTTCCGTGAAAGTACGCATGACTTTTATTTTTGCGCCATCACCGTTATCAGTCCAAATTTGTTTGTCGAGTTTGGTTTTATTTTTTTCAATGACGCTGTTTGCGGCTTCAACGATATTTTTTGTGGAACGGTAATTTTGCTCCAATTTAAAAATAGCCACATTATCATAATCACGCTGAAAATTCATGATGTTTTTAATGTTTGCGCCACGAAAAGCATAAATACTTTGCGAATCGTCTCCCACCACACAAATATTCTGAAATCTGTCGGCCAAAGCTTTTACAATTAAATATTGCGAATGGTTTGTATCCTGATACTCATCGACCAAAATATACCTAAACCTGTCCTGATATTTTGCCAAAACCACCGGAAAACGAGTCAGTAATTCATTGGTTCTCAGCAATAAATCATCAAAATCCATAGCGCCTGCCTTAAAACAACGCTCCACATATTCGTTATATATTTTGCCCATTTCTGGCCGTTGCGTCATTTTATCGGCTTCCAATAAATCGGGATCATTGTAATACGCTTTTACGGTAATTAAACTGTTTTTGAAGGAGGAAATCCGACCTAATACCTGTTTCGGTTTGTAGCGGTCTTTATCCAATTCCATTTCTTTGATAATGGACGAAAGCAATCTTACGGAATCCTGCGTATCATAAATGGTAAAATTAGAAGGAAAACCCAATCTGTCAGCTTCAGAACGTAAAATTCGCGCAAAAACGGAGTGAAAAGTTCCCATCCATAAATTTTTGGCTTCAGAAACGCCCACAACCGTTGCAATACGATTTTTCATTTCACGCGCTGCTTTGTTGGTAAAAGTCAATGCCAAGATGTTGAAAGGATCAACATTTTGGCTCATCAAATGAGCTATTCTATAAGTTAAAACACGCGTTTTACCTGAGCCTGCACCAGCAATAATAATCATTGCGCCTTCTTTATGCAAAACGGCGGCTTTTTGCGATTCGTTAAGATTTTCTAAGTATTTGGTCACGGGAATTCTTTAAAAAATCAAAAGTACTACTCCAAATTTAGTTTGGCAATAAATTTATCACAATGTTTTTTTTTAATTAACCATATTTAGAGACCGAAGACGGAAGTCAGAATACGGAAGTATAAATTTCTCTTTTTATGAATGCTTATTCCCCAATTTCAAATATTCGCCTTCAAATTAATGTGTATTCATTTTTTTTGAAAACTGATTTACATAAATAACAAACAATCCAATAACCATCAAAAAACTAAAAATCAACAAAATCAAATTGTAATTTTTTAGCGCATTAAACTGTATAAGAAATAAAAATCCCTGCAAAAACAAAAGCGCTTCCGTGATAAAAACACCCGATAAAAAGAGTATTATTCCAACTTTTGAAGTTGGTTTTTGAAGGTTTATTTTATCCATTTGGTCCAAAATCAAAAATAACAATACGCTTAAAAATCCCAAAGTAAATAAATGTAAATAGCCAATGATAAAAAAAGGTTTTAAGGCCAAGGATTTCTCAACTATATAAGGAAAAGCCGATAAAATTTGGCTGATAATTTTTATGCTGTAAGAAATCACGGCAAATTTGAGCAACCATTTTGAAGTAAAATTCCAATTAATCTGCGAAAATACCTGCTGCAATATTTTAAACAAAAATACCAGTGAAACGAATTGCAACACAGAAGCCACAAAACCTACGATATTAAATAATAAAAAATCGGTGCTCCATAAAACCGATAAAGCGTAAGCCGGAACACAAGCGATATTCAAATACAAGAAAAAGCACTTTTGCAGTTTTTCTGAAATAATTATTTGCTGATTTTCAAAAATTTTAAACAACAATCCGAACAATGCAAAAACGAAAAATCCGTTGTATAAAAAGTGCAAATAAAAATAGACCGTGTTGTAATATAAATCGGTTTTTCCCTGAGTTACAATAACAAATGCCAGAAACCAGGTGGCCAAACTCGACAATAAATAATAATAAATGCCGTATCTAATTATTTTGGCCGAAGTATTCTTTCCTTGAATATCTTTTAAAATTCTGAAGGACAACACATAAGAAGTCAGCCCAAAAACGGCCAGCAACACAATGGAAAATACTTTATAACCACCTAATGGAAAGCTAATTAACATCAACGGTATCACCACCAACAAAATTCCTAAAGTCGCTTTATATACTTTATGCTGTTTAGCGGCATCAGAAACAAAATAAAACAAAATAGCGCCAATAACAACAAGGTAACCCCAACCTAAAAAAGCTACATGGGAATGGCTTTGCAACAAATTTTGATAAGGAATAAATTTTGCGGGAAACGCAAAGTTCCATCGCAATAACAATCCGTACAAAGCAGACAAAATAAACAAGGTAAATGCGTATAAATATAGAAACTTGCTTTTTTGGTTCAATAACATATAAAAAATTTGTCCTGCAAATAAACAAGAATTCTGTTAAACTTCTTATAAATAAGCACAAAAAAAACGGCTTCCTAAGAAGCCGCTTTAAACAAATTAACCAATAATTTATTTGCTAAAAGTATATGTAAGTCCTAACATAACCATACTTGTGGTCATTTCATAACCAACTTTTGTTCCTGATACTGCGCCGTAAGGATTGGTTGGTGATATTGCCAAAGGGCTTAACATTGGACCTTCTGTTTTATCTCCACTGGTGCCATAATGATATACACCGTTTATTGTGAAGTTCTCGTTGAAAGGGTGGCTGAATCCAAACTGGAATGCGTTTTTAATTACTGCAGTTGCAGGAATTGAGAAAAACGCCAATTCACTGTCTATTGGATTGCTGCTATAGGTATAACCAACTCTTAAAGGGAATTTTTCAAATCCTTTATATTGTAATCCTGCTGATAAAATTTGTATATTTTTCCATCCAAAACCTTTTACTGCACCTGTTGGATAACCAGTCATTGGACCACTTTCAGCTATTTGCCATCCTTTTTCAGCAAAACCATCTGTGTTTTCATAATCTACTTGTCTAAAATCTAAAGCTAAATCTATATCTCCTATTGAATAACCCAAACCAAAAGATATAATTGCAGGATAATCCATTGTGAAATCAACATCAGGAGCAGGAGAACCATCTAAGTACGTGTTTTTAAATTCTAAATCGCTAAATTTTTGTGCAGTTTTGTAAGATGCTCCAATTTTAATTCCTTCTGGAGAACTATAAAACAAACCAAATTGCGCGCCATAACCAATAGCAGAAGCTTTATCGGAAGTTGGATAGCCTTTACCTGTTCCTCCCATATTTACAGGGAAAGATGGAGGTGATATTGGGTTTGGTGCCAATTCCAATGCCGCATAATTAATTGTTGGTTGAATTCCAATAGAAAAATTTTCGGTAATTTCATATGCCCAAGTTAAACCAACTTGCAATAACATATAATCAGATTCTATATGGCCAAACCCACCCATACTTTGAGGCGCACTAATAGGATTAGTCATATTTTCAGGAAAAGTAACTCCAAAACCACTAATTCCAAAGGCTGACATTCCAAAAGTATGTTTACTTCCTTCTTTTCCATAAACATAAGCCAAAGCTGGCATAGGTGAAACCCCTCTGTCATCTTTTGTTATTCCGCTATATGGACCAGCTGAAGAACTTAATTCAGGAGTCGAAAAGAATGCGCCGATATCAAAGTTAATTATTTTACTGTCAAATACAGAAATTGCTGCTGGGTTCCACTGCAATGCTCCGCTAATATCTAATGGTTGTGCCGTTGCAGCGCCACCCATAGACATGTTTACAGAACCTACTCCCTGCATAATATGCCCGGCTTGTGCAAAAACTGAAGTTGTTAAAAGTAAAACTGCCAATCTTAAAAAGTTTTTCATAATTCTTAATTTAATTTAATTTAATGTTCATTAATTTATGTGAGTAACAAATGTTATATTTTATGTCAAAAATATGTTTATTGATTACGCAACAAAATTAGAAAGTATAATAAGTTATTATACTGACAATTGTCATTTAAAGTTGTGGATTTTAAAATATTTGCAATAAATTTGTTTTCATATATGTAATATTTATGGAATTGTCAAAATTTATGGAACTGTTAAGCTATACAATCCCTTCTGTTGTCACTGGAGCAGTCGCCTATTATTTTTTTCTTGCTCATACAAAAAATGAAGAAAGAAAACTCAGATTGTCGCTTTTAAGGGAAAATCAAAAAAAATCATTGCCCATAAGGCTTCAAGCCTATGAAAGAATGGCTTTATTTTTAGAACGCATAAATCCTTCAAAATTGGTTTTGAGAATTACTTCTGTCAATAATGATATTAATGCGTATTCCCAAAGTTTAATCAATACCATTGAACAGGAATTTGAGCACAATCTTGCGCAGCAAATTTATATTTCAGACAAATGTTGGAGCGTTATTATGTCAGCCAAAAATGCCACAATCCTTATCATACAAAAAACAGCTGAAGAAGAAACGGTAACCACCGCCCAAGAATTGCGTGAAGCCATTATAAAAAGAATCTTGAATAGTTCGGCGCCATCAACAACTGCTTTGGCTTTTATTAAAGATGAAGTGCGGAATTTTATCTAAAACATGAAACTCTTATAATAAAAAACTTTTAATGAAACCAAAAACAGCTTTTTACAAATCCGTTTTAAATACTTTATTTATCATTTCTCTTTTAAATTTCAACACTTTATTTGGACAAAACATTGCACCAAAAGGTAACGTGTTTGTCGACAAAAATGGGGTGATGAGATGGGAATTATCCAACAAAGAAGTTCAGGGTTTTGGCGTAAATTATACCGTTCCTTTTGCCCATGCGTATCGTTCTGCAAAAAAAATGGGAATCGACCCAAAAAAAGCCATTGAAAATGATGTGTACCATTTTTCCCGATTGGGATTCGATTTGTATCGCATTCATATTTGGGACACCGAAATATGCGACACTTTGGGAAACCTGATTGCAAATGAGCATTTAGACACTTTTGATTTTTTGATGAAAAAATTAGCGGAAAAAGGCATCCGATCAGTTATTACACCTATTGCTTTTTGGGGAAACGGTTGGCCGGAACCTGATGAAAATACACCCGGATTTTCCCATAAATATGGCAAAGACAACAGTCTTACAAACCCTGCTGCCATCAAGGCGCAACAAAATTATTTGTTACAATTATTAAACCATGTGAATCCATACACCGGTTTGGCCTACAAAAATGATCCAAATATAATTGCCTTTGAAATTAGCAATGAACCGCATCACAAAGGAAATGAAACAGAAGTGACCAATTTTATAAAAGGAATGGTAAAATCTATGCGAAAAAGCGGCACTAAAAAACCTATTTTATACAATATCAGCCATTCCGTTCATTTGGCTGAAGCTTATTTTAAAGCAGGAATTCAAGGCGGAACATTTCAATGGTATGCGACAGGTTTGGGCTATCAGCGCGAAATTCCGGGAAATTTACTCCCGAATACCAACGATTATAACATTCCTTTTGATGAAATCATCAAAAAATACCGCGGTGCAAAATATGTTTATGAGTTTGATGCCGCCGATGTGGGAAGATCTTACATTTATCCGGCAATGGCCAGAAGTTTTAGGGAAGCCGGCATTCAATTGGCAACTCATTTCTCTTATGACCCTACTTTTTTAGCTTCCGCAAACACCGAATATAATACGCATTATATGAACTTGGCTTACACGCCACAAAAAGCTTTGAGCTTAATGATTTCTTCCGAAGTTTTTCATCAAATCCCCATGAATAAAGACTTTGGAAAATATCCTCAAAATTTAACTTTTGATAATTTTAAAGTGAATTACCAAGATGATTTGGCCGAATACAATGCCGAAACCAAGTTTATTTACACAAATAATACCAGTGCAAATCCGGTGAATGAAGCCAGTTTAAACAAGATTGCCGGATTTGGAAATTCGAATTTGATAAAATATGATGGATTGGGCGCTTATTTTTTGGATAAAATTGAAGACGGAATTTGGCGGTTGGAAGTGATGCCAGATGCAGTTTGGGTTGACAATCCTTTCGGACGAAACAGTCCGGAAAAAACAATAGCCATCATCAACTGGAAAAGCCATCTCATGAAAATTAATCTTCAAAACTTGGGTTCACAATTCAGTTTGGAAGCTGTTAATGAAGGAAATTCAGTTTCCAAAATAGTTGAAAACGCATCTTTTTCAATTATGCCAGGAACATATATCCTGAGCAAAAAAGGAATTCCAAAAAATTGGACGGTTAATGATCAATTTGGTTTTGGCAAGCTAAGTGATTTTTACGCGCCTGAAACAACGGTAACAAAACCTTGGTTTAAACATACGCCCGAGAACGATGTTTCAGAAAACAAACCTTTAAAAATTAACATAAATTATATTGCGCCAAATGCACCTCAGGGAATCCAATTGGCTGTTTATTCTGGCAATAAAAGTGAATTTTATGGCATGGAAAATACGGACGCTTATTCGTATTCAGGAACCATTCCTGCTGAAATGGTAAAGGCCGGATTTTTATCATACCATATTATTGTAAAACATCATGAAGAAAGTTACACTACCTATCCAGCCGGTAAAACAGGTCGCCCGTTCGATTGGGATTTTTACGACAGAAGCACTTTTGAAGTGCGTGTAGTCCCAAATTCAAATCCAATTCATCTTTTCAATGCGGCAAAAGACACCGATTTACTGGTAAGAGAATGGCGAAACTCATTTCAACTAGTGTTGTGTTAAGTCAAAATTGACGGGTAAAGTTTTTTGAGTTTTATCCTTGCTTGGTCGTTTGTGAACTGCCAATTTATTTTGGAAGTTTTATTATTTCTATGATTTTGCCACGCTTCTACCTCTGATTTTATTT